>NZ_CAXTBY010000008.1:0-72316 GCF_964242245.1 uncultured Methylobacterium sp.
CTCATGCTCAAACGCGCTGAAACACTGATGACAGGTTCTTAACACGCTCTAGGCCGGTTTTTCGCTGCTGCCGACATCGGTTCGTCGCGCGGCCGGATACAGGTCGGAAGTCCTCCTCACAAGTGCGGATCGTCCGCCGCCTCGAGCCGCCCGCTCGCAATCGCGGCGCGGAAGGTCTCGTAGTCGGCCTCGTTCCGCGCGCCGTAGGCCTGCGCCCAGTCCGCCAGGGCCTCCCGCAGGTCGGTGTGTCGGCCGCGGCCGCAATACCCGGCGATCGCTGCCGCATCGCCCGTGCGGGCATGAGCCCTGGCGAGCAACGATCCGTAGGCGCAGGAGAAGTACAGCAGCGGTTGCCCGCTCATGCAGGCAACCGGGATCTCGCCCTTCATGTTCTTCATCTGCCGCACGTAGAAGGGACGATCCGCGATCGTGGTCCAGCCGAGCAGCGGGTCGCCCACCCCCTGGAGCAGGCGCTGACCGTAGATCACCCGCTCCCCCTCGTGGCTGGCGTAGGGCTCGGGCATGCCGGGCAGGTAGGGGGCGTGGGCGGGCCGCACCGCCTCCTTGACCTGCAGGAAGAGCACGTCCCGGTCCGAGTTGCCGCACAGCAGCGCGACGTAGGCGCGGGTGCCGACGCTGCCGACGCCGACGACGCGGTGCGCCACATCGACGACGTGATAGCGGTTGAGCATGAAGCGCCGCTCGCGCGGCAGCGTCTCGGCATAGTGCTCAAGGCCGGTGATCACCGCCTCGCGGGTCGCATCGTCGACGCGGGTGAGGATCGGCGGTTCTTCGCGGAACCGCCAGCCGCCGTCGACGCGGCGCTCGCCGACCCGAGCCAGCAGGCTCTGGTTGTTCTTCCTGCGTGCCTTCTCCACCGCCTTGCGCACGACAGCCTGCGACTGCCCGTCGATCCGAACCCCGGAGAAGTCGAGCGCGTCGGCGCGCGTCGCCTGCTGCCAGACGTCGAGCGACCCCTGCGGCGCGAGGTTGGTCATCGTGCGCTGGTAGGCGCCGACCGCGGCGGCCACCGCCCGCCGCCGCTCGCCCGCCGGCACCGCGTCGCCGCGGGCCGCGACTTCGATGCTGGCCACCAGCCGCTTCAGGTCCCATTCCCAGGGGCCGATCGTCACTTCGTCGAAGTCGTTGAGATCGAGCACGACGTCGCGCTGGGGCGTGCCGAACAGGCCGAAGTTCGAGATGTGCGCATCGCCGTTCAACACCACCATGATCTCGCTGCGCGGGCTCTGCGCGAGATCCCAGGCCATCACGTGCGCGGCGCCGCGCAGGAAGGCGAAGGGCGAGCTCGCCATGCGCGCGACCCGCAACGGGATCAGCTCGGGCTGCCGCCCCACGTGCGCGCCCTCGATCAGGTCCACCGGGTCGGGCCGATCGTCGGGCCGATCGAGCACGGCATGCGCGGTATGGGGGACCGCATCGCGCAGCCGCTTGCCGGCGGCGCGGCGCCTGTCCCAGGGTTCGCCGCTGCCGCGCAGGTCGATGTGCGGATAGTCGGCCAGCGGCTCCAGCACGACCTCTTCGGCAACCTCGATCGCGCCGTCCTGCCCCTGCTCGGGGCTGGACGGCCTCGGATCGTCGGAGGCTTCGAACGCGTTCGGCCGTTCCATGGAAGCACGCCATCCCGGAAAATCGTAGGAACAATCTTAGCCGTCGAACATCGTTGCGCCCCTCGGGATTAAGTCGCGGTGCAGGGCGTGCCGCGGTCCGCTGACGCGCAGCGACGGCGGCCGGCGGTCCGCAACGACCCGGCTCACCGGCTCGGTCGGATCGATCGCAGGTCGGCCTTCAGGCGATCCGCCCCACGCTTGGCCATCGGCGTCCCGCGTACGATCCTGCGCACCCCGATCGTCGCCAGCACGATCGTGACGATCACGAACGGGCTCGCCACGAGGCAGGCCGCGACGGCCTCGGAGCCGATGAGGACGGCGACCGCCTTCACGAGGGCGTCGAGGAAGACGAAGAACGCGGAGATGAGCAACACCACGATCGTACCGAGGATCGCGAACAGACCGACGAGCGCGCGAACGTTGCCGTCGATCTCGATCCGCGCCAGAGCGAGCGTTCTGCCGAGCAGGGTTCCGCCGTCGCGCAGGACCATGGCGATCAGCGCGGCGGTGCTCTCGGAAGGTCGATCCTGCATGGTCGCTGCGTTGTGCCCGAGGGAGAGAGGGGCTGCGTTTCGAGGCGGCAGCCGGCTAACCCGAGATCCAGTCGCGCGTTCCCGGCGCGCTCAGCACCCGCAAGACCCGCGCGCACCTTGCCGCCGCGTCGACGGACGCAAGCCCCTGCTCCGGCCGATGATGATCCCTGCGCCGGGGATGATCCGGCTCGATCCATCAGCGCGAGGCGGAACGCCGCCCGTGTTCGATCCTGCGAAGGGGTCGCCGGCGCGTCCCGAGACGGCGCGTCCTCTCAGGAACCGAGAGCCGTTCCCGGCCCGATAGGATCGGACACGGCTCCGGAGGTCGCCAAGTGCGCCGTCGTCACGAATCCCGTCCGTCGGTGCCCTTCGTGTCGAGGTCCTTGATCAGGACGAGCAGCGCGCGTCGGAGGTCGGCGTCGTCGATCGTGCGGAAGATCCGGAGAAGCTCGGCGTGGTCGCGCGTCGTCGCGCGCTGCAGCGCATCGAAGAAGAAGGACGGCTCGACGTGGAGGAGCTGCGCGATCTTGGCCAGCAGGATCTCAGACCGTCCGGCCCGGTTCGATCCGACGTTCGCGTCCTCGTCCACGGCGAGACCCTCATGCAACGACATCTACGGACACGGTCGATCCGCGGCGCAACCTAGAATAAATTTTCGGCGCCCTATAGACAGGGGGCGGGGGGTGCCTGTCCAGCCGCGCCGAACGGTACGGCCTGTACGAAATGCCGAGGCTGCGACCGTCGCGCGGCCTTGCGGAAAGAGTGCGCCACGATGATCGTGAAATCCATCGATCGCACCTACGGCCTGTTCCAGGCCTTCGACCGCGCCGCCTCGGTGCAGGAACTCAATCGCTGCCTGCTCGGCGCCGTGGGCAAGCTCGGCGTCGAGAGCACGTTCGCCGGCGTCATCCCCGTTCCCGGCACGAGCCGGCGCGACCAGGCGGCCCACGTGCTCCTCGACAGCACGCCCGCCGGATGGAGCGAGCGCTACTTCAAGGCGGGTCACCTGTTCCGCGACCCGACGATCCGCCGCCTGACCACCGACCTGACGCCGTTCCAGTGGTCGGACATCGAGCCGCAGTACCGCGAGGACGCCGCGGCCCGGCGCGTGATGGAGGAGGCCGGCGACTTCCGGCTGCGCCAGGGCTTCACCGTCCCGCTGATCACCCTCGACGGGCGCGTCGCGGGCTTCAGCTTCGGCGCCGAGCGGTTCGATCTCTCGCCGGAGCTCCGCGGCATGCTGCAGCTCGTGGCGAGCTACGCCTTCGGACGCTCGATCGTCCTGAGCGAGGGTCCTGCGCGCCCCGGCGTCCATCTCACCCCGCGGGAGCACGAGGCCCTGCAATGGGCCGCCGACGGCAAGACCGAGTGGGAGATCGGCGAGCTGATGTCGATCTCCGAGCACGGCGCCGAGAAGCACCTGCGCGCGGTCCGCGCCAAGCTCGGGACCGCGAGCCGCGCCCACGCCGTCGCCGAAGCCTTCCGGCGCGGCCTGCTCAGGTAGGAGGGGTCTCACGCAATCCCTCGCGCCATCGTGTCCTCCACCGATCGAGGCGGGATGATGGGCGTTCGCGAGAGCCGGCTCTGGACCTTTGTCGCAACACGCTTTCTCGCGACGAACCGGTGACAGCTTCGTCGAAAAGCGATCCCGGAACCGCTGCGCGAGAAACCTGCCCGGCGGCGTACACGGGGGCCGGCCGAACGCGGCGCTGCGTCGTTGCCGGCGCGGCCGATGGCAGGAGGCTCGGAGATCGACGGACCGACAGCCGAGCATCACGCCGGAAATGGTACGCGTTCGCGTACTTTCAAGTATCGCTTAGGTGGGGATACTGACGATCATCCTTCCGGAGATCGCCGTGATCCACATCGTAACGCCCGAGAACATGGACCAGTATCGTGGTGCCATGGATCAAGCCTATCGCCTGCGCCACGACGTCTTCGTCGCGGAGAAGGGCTGGCATGATCTCGCCAAGGCCGACGGCCGCGAGATCGATCAGTTCGACGACGCGCACGCGGTCCACATGCTGGCGATGCAGGACGGGCGCGTCGTCGGCTACCAGCGCATGCTGCCGACGACGCGCCCCTACCTCCTGACCGAGGTCCTGCCGGAACTCTGCGAGGTCGAGGCCCCGAGGAGCGCCCGCGTCTGGGAGTGGACGCGCTACGCCGTCGAGCGCGCATGCCGCGACCGCGGCCGCATCCTCAGTCCGGTCGGCAGCGCGCTGCTGGCGGGCATCGTGGAGTGGGGCCTGGAGAGCGGCATCGAATCGATCGTGATCGAGATGAACCCGCTCTGGCTGCTGCGCCTCGTTCAGCTCCACTTCCGGGTGACGCCGCTCGGCCTGCCCTGCCGGATCTCCGGCGAGGACACGCTCGCCGTCGTCGCGGCCTTCGACCACCGGACGCTCCGGCGCCTGCGCGAGACGCGGGGCGACGACGCCTCCGTGCTGACCGCCCGGCCCGTTTCGTCGCGGCGCCTCGCCAGTTGAGACGGCCTCGTCCGACGCCTCAACCCCGCGCGCGCCTCTCGAACCACGGGATCGAACCGATGAACCGCCCTGACGCACCCGTGACCCTCGATCCGGACCACCCGCTGGAGCGGCTCGCCGAGATCTGCATCGAGGCGCACGCCCTGATCGAGCGGGTGGGCACCGCGGAGATGAAGACGACGATCGAGGCCCTGCTGCTCCGGGTCGGCTTCGGCCTCGCCGAGCGCGTCGCCGCGGAACGCGCGCGGGCCTGATCCGGCGCGGCCGAAACCCGGCAGCCCCACCGGGTCCGGCCGCGAAGCGGCATCCGGCACGGGTCCGCGCGTCGCCGATGCGGCGGCAGCGCGCGGATGACCCGCGGCATCGCAGCCTCCGCATGGTCGGAAACCGGCTGGCGGAAACCGGCTGGTAAGGGGCGCCGCGCGAGGATGGGCGGAGACCAGGGCGCGGAATCCAAGCCGATGATGACCAAGGACCAGCTCGCCGCCGAGCTGAAGCGCATCGCCACGGCGCAGATCAGCGACATCACGCGGGCGGTGAAGGAGGGCCAGAAGGCCATCGCCCTCAACGAGGTGCGCGACATGGCCCGGCGCCTCGACCTCCTGGCCGACGCCTTTCATCCGCGGCCGGGCGCGGCGGAGGCGCCCGCGCCCGGAGACGCCTCGCCCGCCCCCGAGGCCGGAGCCCGGGCCGCCTGACGCATCCGCCACGGGCCCGCGCCACGGGCCCGGCGGCGTCGGGAGGCCGGCCTCAGGACGGGGAGAGCAGATCATGATCCGCGCGTTCTTCAACATCCGCCTCGACGACGCCTACCTGCCCGAACGCACCGGGCAGTGCGTCCGCGACGTCGCCGAGGCGCGGGCGGTGGCGCGCACCATCATCCGCCGCCTCGTCGTCCAGCACGGCGGCGAGCCGCGGCTGCTGGACGCCGTGATGACGGTGACCGACGCGGACGGCACGCGCCTCCTCGACCTGTCCTTCTTCGAGGCGCTCTACGTGCCCGTCGCACCGCCGGAGCGCGCGGGGACCGACCTGCGCAGGGCGGCGATCCGCGCGCCGCGGCGGGCCGTCGCCGAACTCGGCGCCGCCTCCGCGCGCCTTCGAGCCCGGATCGGCCCCGTGGGTCCGCGCCTGCGCGCCGCGCTCGCGCAGGCGCACGGCCGCCTCTCGGCAACCATCGGCCGGTTGCCGCAGCGGCGCCACCCGAGGCGGCGCCGCGGGCTGGACCTCGAACCAGGGCGCTGACCGAGGGTTCCTACCCGGCCAAGTCCAGGCCCTCCGCCTCGTCCTGCGGGATCACGTCGACCTCGACCTTCAGCCGCTGCTTGCCCGAGCCGCTGACGATGCCGTCGATCGGGGCGACGTCGCCGTAATCGCGCCCGCGGGCCACGACGATGTGGTCGTCGCGCACCCCGATGCCGTTGGTGGGATCGAGGCCGATCCAGCCGTCGCCGCACCAGACCGCGACCCAGGCGTGGCTCGCATCCGCGCCCCGCAGGCGCGGCCGGCCCGGCGGCGGCAGGGTGCGCAGGTAACCGCTGACGTAGGCCGCCGGCAGGCCCAGGCCGCGCAGGCCCGCGATCATCACGTGGGCGAAGTCCTGGCAGACGCCGGCCCTCAGCGCGAACGCCTCGGAGAGCGGCGTGTCGACGCCGGTGGCCCGGGCGTCGAAGCGGAAGTCCTCGCGGATGCGCGTCATCAGGTCGAAGGCGCCGCCGTAGGCGCTGCGCCCGGGGGGGAAGCTCGTCCGCGCGTAGGCGGTCACGTCGGGCAGCAGCGGCACCCGCGCGCTCGGGAACAGGAAGTGCACCGGCGCCTCGGGACCGAGGTCGCGCGCGGCGATCGCCGCCGCGCGCGCTGCCTCCCACGCGCGTCCGGATTCCGGCTGCGGCAGGCCCCCCCGCTCGACCATCACCCGCGAGAGCGCCTCGACCCGGAGCGCGGTGTGCGGGACGTCCAGGGTGATCCCGACCGTCTCGATGCCGAAGTAGTCGCGCCGCATCACCGCGCTGGCCGGGCTCGGGTCGATCGTCACCGTGCTCGCGAGCACGGTCTGCCCCTCGCCGTCCGCGGGCTTGAGGCGCAGGGAGCAGCGGGCGAAGCGCACGGGCTTGGCGTAGCGGTAGGTGGTGACGTGGCGCAGCGTGTAGATCACGCCAGCCCCGCCAGCTTCTCGGGGCGCAGGGCGTGCGGACCGTTGGGGAAGTAGCGGCCGGCGATCGCGTCGGCGAGCCGTTCGAGGTCGTCCTCGATGCGTGCCAGCCCGACCGCGTCGAAATCGGCCGCTTGGCCGCTGCGGAGCTCCGCCGCGATCCGCGCGGCCAGCCGGCCATGCGGCTCGGGGATGCCGTCGGCCGAGAGCGCCGGCAGCTCGGCGAGGTGGCGGCCGATCGCCTCCGCCTGGAAGGCGACGGAGCGCGGGTTGTAGGGGTCGAGAAGGACCATGTCGCGCACGGGGTCGAGGGCCACGCCCTGCATGTAGCGTGCGCCGTAGGTCACCTGCGAATCGACGAGCGACAGCAGGACGCCGAGGCATTCGGGGCCGACATCGTCGTGGGCGAAGGCCAGGGCGAAGGCGCAGGTGTTGATACCCCGCTCGATGCGCCGCCCGAGGTCGACGAAGTGCCAGCCCGCGGCGCGGTTCATGTTCTCGTGGGTCAGGCCGGAGAGGGCCGCGACGTGGCTCAGCGCCCGCTCCGCCCGGCCGAGCAGTTGCGATTCGGTGAAGGCGCGGCCGGCATCGGGGGCGAGGAGATCGGTGAGGTCGGCCAGCACCCGCCACGCCTCGCCCGAGAGGCGGGCGCGCAGGCGTGCGGCGTTGCCGCGGGCCGAGGCGACGTGGGCACGGGCCGAGCCGTGGACCTCGCGCCCGAACAGGGCTTCCCGGGCCAGGACGGCGGTCGGCAAGTCGGCGGAGCTCGCCGCGTCCCACTCGTCGAGGAGGGCACGGATGCGGAGCGCCGTCGGCGCGGCGGCATCGCCCGAGACATCGGTGACCACCGCGTCGCCGACGCTGCGCAGGTGCGCCAGTACGAGGCGGATCACGGCCTCCGCCCGCTCGACGTAGCGGCCGAACCAGAACAGGCCGTCGGCGGCCCGCGAGGGCAGGTGCCCGCTGATCCGGCGCACCCGGGGTGCTGCCTGCTGGACGAGGTTGCGCGTGTCGACGGGCGCTTCCGAGAGGACCCAGACGTCGGCCGAGCGGATGCCGAGCCGCATCTCGATCGGATCGACGTTCTCGTGCTCCGAGACGCGGCAGAACCCGCCGGGCATCACCCGCCAGCCGTCGGGCGTCCGCGTCGCGAACACCCGGAGGACGAAGGGGCGCGGCACGAGGTGCAGGCCGGCCCCGGTGCGCGCCCAGGCCGGCATGGTCGAGAGAGCCCCGAGCTCCTGGCCGACGAAGTCGAACGGCCGGTCGCGGAGCGCGGCGATCACGCGCGCGCGCTCGGCGGCGAGCGCCTGCGGTCCGAGGAGCGCGTCCCGCCCGGCCCCGCGGTTGGGGGTGGCTGCCGGGCGCAGGGTCATGGCGTCGAGGTTTTCGCGGACATGCGCCAGCCCGTCCGGATCGCCGCACCACCACGCCGGCGGGCTCCTCAAGGATAGCGCCTGGCCGAGGAGCCGCGTCGCGATGGCGTCCAGGTAGGGGCTGAGCGCCGCCGACTCGACAACCCCCGAGCCCGGCATGTTGGCCATCACGAGGCTGCCGTTGCGCAGCGCTTCGATGATCCCGGGCACGCCCAGCCGCGAGGCCGGGTTTAACTCCAGCGGGTCGAGGAAGTCGCCGTCGATCCGCCGCCAGATTGCGTCCGCCCGCTTGAGGCCCGAGACGGTGCGCACGTGCAGGCGCCCGTCCCGCATCGCGAGGTCGTCGCCCTCCACCAGCATCAGGCCGAGGTAGCGTGCGAGCGCCGCCTGCTCGACGTAGGTGCTGCTGTAGGGGCCGGAGGTCAGCAGGCAGAGGCGCGGGTCGGCGCGCTCGCAACCGGCCGCCAGGCCTTCGCGAAACGCCTGGAAGAAGGCGGGGAAGCGCTCGACCTGCAGGCTCTCGAACACGTCCGGGAAGGTGCGGCCGAGCACCATCCGGTTCTCCAGGGCGTAGCCGAGGCCGGACGGCGCCTGCGTCCGGTCGGCGAGCACCCGCCAGCGCCCGTCCGGCCCGCGGCCGATGTCGGCCGCGTAGAGCTTGAGGTGGCGCCCGCCCGGCGGCGCGACGCCGTGCAGGGGCCTTAGAAACTCCGGGCTCCCCGCCACCACGGCCGCCGGCAGCAGGCCGTCCTCGACGAGGCGGCCCGGCCCGTAGACGTCGGCGAGGATACCCTCCATCAGCTCGGCCCGCTGGATCAGGCCGGCGCTCAGCGTGCGCCACTCGGCCGCCTCGATCACCAGCGGCAGGGAGCCGAGCGGCCATGCGTGCTCGCGCTGGTCGCCGTAGATGCGGAACGAGATGCCGGTGTCGCGGATGTGGCGCTCGGCCGAGACGAAGCGGGCCGTGATCTCGGATTCGGGCAGCATCGCGAGGCGTTCGAGCAGGCGGGGCCACGCGCCGCGCGGCCTGCCGTCCGCGTCGAGGTACTCGTCCGGCAGGCCGGCTTGGGGCCGGTAGCTTGCCGTCCAGTGGGCGAGCCGTTCCGGCCCGCCCGCCTCCGGGGTCTCCGCCTTCGCCGCCAGCCCAGGGGTCATCGCGGGATCGGCGTTCGCAGGTCGAGGGTGAGCGGGAATTCGGGGTTGGTCTCGGTCGCCGGCATCGCGATCCGGCCCGGCGTGTGCCCGTGCGCCTGGAAGCGGGCGAGCCGGCGCCCTTCGGCCTCGTAGGTGTTGACCGGATGGGTCTCGTAGTTGCGCCCGCCGGGATGGGCGACGTGGTAGCGGCAGCCGCCGAGGGATCGCCCGCTCCACTCGTCCAGGATGTCGAAGGTCAGCGGCGCGTGCGCGGGGATCGTCGGGTGCAGCGACGAGGCCGGTTGCCACGCCTTGAACCGGAGACCGGCGACCGCCTGGCCGCCCGTGCCGGTGCCGGTCATCGGCAGCCGCCGTCCGTTGCAACTGATGACGTGCCGGCCGGGAACGAAGCCCGCGACCTTGACCTGAAGCCGCTCGACCGAGCTGTCGACGAACCGGACGGTGCCGGCGCTGGTCCCCTCCTCGCCCATCACGTGCCACGGCTCCAGCGCTTGGCGCAGCTCCAGGTGCACGCCGCCGTGCTCGACCTGTCCGAAGACGGGGAAGCGGAACGCGGCCTGCGCCTCGAAGGCCGCGGCGTCGAAATCGTAGCCCGCCCCGCGCAGATCCTCCAGCACGCCGAGGAAGTCGGCCCAGAGGAAGTGCGGGAGCATGAAGCGATCGTGCAGTCCCGTGCCCCAGCGGACACAGCCGCCCCCTTGCGGCTCGCGCCACAGCCACGCGACGAGCGCGCGGAGCAGCAGTTGCTGCGCGAGGCTCATGCGCGGGTCCGGCGGCATCTCGAAGGCGCGGAACTCCAGGAGCCCGAGGCGCCCGGTCGGGCCGTCGGGCGAGTACAGCTTGTCGATGCAGATCTCGGCCCGGTGGGTGTTGCCGGTGACGTCCACGAGGATGTTGCGAAAGACCCGGTCGACGAGCCAGCGCGGGATGTTGGGCTGGTCCGGCCCCGGCACCTGGGCGAGCGCGATCTCCAGCTCGTAGAGCCCGTCGTGGCGGGCCTCGTCCATGCGCGGGGCTTGGCTCGTCGGGCCGATGTAGAGGCCGGAGAACAGGTACGAGAGCGCCGGGTGGCGCTGCCAGTACAGGACGAGGCTCTTCAGGAGGTCGGGGCGGCGCAGGAACGGCGAGTCGTCCGGCGTCGCGCCGCCCATCACTACGTGGTTGCCGCCGCCCGTCCCGGTGTGGCGCCCGTCTGTCATGAACTTCTCGGCGCCCAGCCGGGTCCGGCGGGCGTCGGCGTAGAGGTCGGTGGTGATGGCAACGGCCTCGCGCCACGAAGTCGCGGGATGGACGTTGACCTCGATCACGCCGGGATCGGGCGTGACCTTGATGACGCTGAGGCGCGGGTCGAAGGGCGGCTCGTAGCCCTCGACGTGGATCGGCGTGCCGAGTTTCGCCGCCGCCTCTTCGAGATAGCCGATCAGTTCGAGGTACTCGTCCGCCCGCTGGGTCGGCGGCATGAACACCCGCATCACCCCGTCGCGCGGCTCCACCGCGAGCGCGGTGCGGACCGCGACGCCGGTGACGCCGGAGCCGTTCACGGTGGCTTTGCCGGTTCCTTGGCCCGGATGCCCGTCCGGGAGGGCGTTGCGCGGCTCCAGCGGGTCCTGCGGCTGGTAGTAGGGATAGTGCTCCGGCGGCACGTGCGGGAGCGAGCCCAGCGGCAGGCGGAAGCCCAGCGGCGAGTCGCCGGGCACGAGGAAGGCG
The DNA here is from genome assembly GCF_964242245.1 of uncultured Methylobacterium sp. NCBI lineage: Bacteria > Pseudomonadati > Pseudomonadota > Alphaproteobacteria > Hyphomicrobiales > Methylobacteriaceae > Methylobacterium > uncultured Methylobacterium sp. Next base: position 11,041 of record NZ_CAXTBY010000008.1, read on the forward strand.
TGGCCGCGGCGGAACTCCCAGGCCTCCGAGATCCAGCGCCGGTCGGCATCGCCGTCCTTACCGGTCGGCAGGCTCGCGAGCGGCAGGACGAAGCCGGTCGGATTGCCCACGCCCCGCTCGTGGACCCGGGCGATGCGCGCATCGAACTCCACCGAGCCGCTCCTGGCCTCGGCCGTGGTGACGTTGACGGGAAGCTCCGCCGTCTTCTCCTCCCAGTGCGCCGGGTCCTCGTAGGCCGGCATCACGTAGGCCTGCAGGCCGAGGCGCCCGGCGACCGCGTCGATCAGGTTTCGCGCGGCGTCGGCATTCGCGGTCTTCGGCCCGTCCTCGGGGGCGATCAGGGCGGCGTCGCGCCAGATCGGCTTGCCGTCCCGGCGCCAGTACAGGGCGAAGGCCCAGCGCGGCAGGCTCTCGCCGGGGTACCACTTGCCCTGGCCGTAATGCAGCAGGCCGCCGGGGGCGAAGCGCTCGCGCAGGCGCCGGATCAGCGTGTCGGCGAGCCCGCGCTTGCTTGGGCCCACGGCGGCGATGTTCCACTCCGGGGCCTCGAAGTCGTCCACCGAGACGAAGGTCGGCTCGCCGCCCATGGTCAGGCGCACGTCCTGGGCGACGAGATCCGCGTCGACACGGTCGCCGAGCGCGTCCATCGCGGCCCAGACCGCGTCCGAGAACGGCTTGGTGATGCGCGCGGTCTCCTCGACGCGCGCCACCGTCATCTCGAAGCCGAACTCGACCTTGGCCGGCTCGGCGAGCCCGGAGATCGGCGCCGCCGAGTGGTAGTGCGGGGTCGCGGCGAGCGGAATGTGCCCCTCCCCGGTGAGCAGGCCCGAGGTGGCATCGAGGCCGATCCAGCCCGCGCCCGGAAGATAAACCTCCGCCCAGGCGTGCAAATCCGTAAAATCGGTCTTGGTGCCCTCGGGGCCGTCGACGGCCGTGGTGTCGGGCACGAGCTGGATCAGGTAGCCGGAGACGAAGCGGGCGGCGAAGCCGATCCGGCGCAGCACCTGCACCAGCAGCCACCCGGAATCGCGGCAGGAGCCGCTCTTCAGGGCCAGGGTCTCGGCCGGCGTCTGCACGCCCGGCTCCATCCGCACCCCGTAGGCGACCTCGCGGGCGATCAGCCCGTTCAGCGCCACCAGGAACAGCACGGTGTTGGTCTCGGACGGAAGGCGGGTGAGGAACGCGTCGATCTCCGGTCCCTGCGCGTCGTCGAGGACGCGGTAGGGGGCGAGTTCGGCGGTCAGATCGGAGGCGTAGGCGAAGGGCCGGGTCTGCGCGTAGTCCTCGACGAAGAAGTCGAACGGGTTGATCACCGCCATGTCGGCGGTGAGGTCGACCTCGATCTTCAATTCCGTGGTCTTCTCCGGGAAGACGAGCCGGGCGAGCCAGTTCCCGTTCGGGTCCTGCTGCCAGTTCACGAAGTGGTTTTCGGGTTTCACCTTCAGGGTGTAGGACGGGATCTTCGTGCGGGTGTGCGGCGCCGGCCTCAGGCGGATCACCTGCGGCCCCAGCGCGATCGGCCGGTCGTAGGTGTAGTGCGTGACGTGGTGCAGGGCAGCTTTGATCGACACGGGCACTCTCGTCTGGACGAAGGCGGGGACCGGATCGGAGCCGGCACCGTCACGGCTGCGACTTATGCGGCAAAGGTGTCGCGGCAAGCAATTTCCGTGCGGCGCTCAAGCGGTCCGCGCCGCGCGATCCCTTGGGGGCGTCGTGCGGGAACTTTGCGGGCCACGCCCATTTGATGCCGCGGGGATGGACCGAAGGCGGGCCTCGACCGGTTCCGGCGGACGAGACCTCGCCGCCGTCGAGCAGGTTCGTCCCGGGCGCCGGAATCCGCCATGAAGATCTTCCAGTGCCAAGCCTGCGATCAGCCGCTGACCTTCGAGAGCACGGCCTGCGACTCCTGCCAGCGTCGCCTCGGCTACGTCTGCGACGTCCACGAGATCTCGGCACTGGAGCCGTCGAGCCCGTCCGCCCACCCGGGACCTGCCGCGACGCAGACGTTCCACGCCTACGCGCATTCCGGACGCCGCTACCGCCTCTGCGCCAACGCGGCGCACGCGGCGTGCAACTGGCTGGTGCCGGAGGACTCGCCCGAGACCTTCTGCATCGCCTGCCGCCACAACCGCGTCGTGCCCGACCTGACGCTTTCCTGGAACCTCGCCCGCTGGCGGCAGGTGGAGGCGGCCAAGCACCGCTTGTTCTACTCGCTGCTGCGCCTCGACCTGCCGCTGGCGACGCGGGCCCGGTACACCGACGGGCTGGCCTTCGACTTCCTGGTCGACCCCGCCGAGAGCTTCCTGATCGGACCGCCGGTGCTGACGGGCCACCTCAACGGCCTGATCAGCATGAACATCGCCGAGGCCGACGACGTCGAGCGCGAGCGGCGCCGGGTCCGGTTCGGCGAGCACTACCGCACCCTGCTCGGGCACTTCCGCCACGAGATCGGGCACTACTTCTGGTACCTTCTGGTGCAGAACAGCCCGCACCTGCCGGCCTTCCGGGAGCTGTTCGGCGACGAGCGCCTGAACTACGTCGGCGCGCTCCAGGCCCACTACGCGCACGGTGCGCCGGCGGATTGGGAGGATTCCTACGTCTCGGCCTACGCCACCAGCCACCCGTGGGAGGATTTTGCCGAGACCTGGGCGCATTACCTGCACATCGTCGACACGATCGAGACTGCCTCGACCTTCGAGCTGCGGCTGCGCCCGCGCCTGCGCCGCGGCGCGACCGCGCCCACCGTGATCGACTTCGACCCCTACCGGACGCCGGACCTCGACCGCCTGATCGAGGCGTGGCTGCCGCTGACCTACGCGGTGAACGCGCTTGCCCGCAGCATGGGCCAGCCGGACCTCTACCCGTTCAAGCTGACGCCCGCGGTGATCGCCAAGCTCGCCTTCGTGCACGCGCGCATCTACGCGGTGCGCGGCGACATGAGCGCGGAAGCCGGCGCGGAGGCCGGCGCCGACATCCTGAAGGCGGTGATCGCCGGCCTGCGCCAGCGCGTCGCCACGCCGAACGCGTGAGCTTCGCTCACGCCAGCCCCGCCCAGCCCGGCCCCACACCGAGGCTCTGGGCCGCGTCGAGCAGCTTGGACGAGCGGCATGGCTTGAGGAACAGGAGGCTGCCTTCGACCCGGCGCGGTTCCACGGCGCTGTAGCCGGTGACGTAGATCACCGGGAGCGCGGGGAGGCGCGCGCGCGCGCGCTCCGCGATGTCCCACCCGTCGATCGTGCCCGGAAGGCGGATGTCGGTGAGAAGCAGGTCGATCGTGTCCGCATCCTCCAGGATCGAAAGCGCCTGCTCGCCCGTGCTTGCCGCGATTGTCGCGTACCCGGCATCCTGGAAGGCGTCGATCGTCACTTCAAGCAGCAGGTCCGCATCTTCGACGATCAGCACGGTCGGCTTCTTGGTCACTGTCGTTTTCCCCTCACGCCGACGCTTCCAGTGTCGCGAAATCCCTTGGCCGGCTTCTCCTGGACCGAACCGCCGCCCCGGTCGGCGCCTCAGGCGCAGGCCAGGGCGAGCCCTCCTCCCACGTCCGTCGTGAGCACGTCGATGGAGGGGAACCAGAGCGTGATGGTCGTGCCCTTTCCCGGTTGGGTCTCGATTTCCTTGCGGCCGCCGGTCTGGCGCACGAAGCCCAGCACCTGGCTCAGGCCCAGGCCGGTGCCGTGGCCGACGGGTTTGGTCGTGAAGAACGGCTCCGAGGCCCGCTCCGCGACTTCCGCGGTCATGCCGCAGCCGGTGTCGCTCACCGCCACCCGGACGGAGTTCGCACGCCGGTCGGTGGTGATCGTGATGGCGCCTCCACGGGGCATGGCATCCCGCGCGTTGAAGACGAGGTTCAGGATCGCGTTCTCGAACTGGCCGCCATCGACCGCGATGAGCGGCAGCGCCGCGCCGAGATCGGTCCGCAGGCTGATGCCGCCGATCAGGTTTCCGCGCACCAGATCGGTCACGTTGCCGACGAGGTCGTTGACGGAACAGGGTAGCGGGCAGAGGGGCTGCTTGCGGGCGAAGGCGAGGAGCTTGTGCGTCACCGCCGCCGCGCGCTCGCTGCCGGTGATCGCGTTGGAGATCCAGCGGTGCATCGGGTCATCGTTCGGAACCCGTCGCTGGATCATCTCCAGGTTGCCGATCACGATATTGAGCATGTTGTTGAAGTCGTGGGCGACGCCGCCGGTCAGTTGGCCCATCGCCTCCAGCTTCTGCGCATGGTGAAGAATCTCTTCCGCTCGCAGTTTCTCGCTCGTGGTGAGTTCCAGGGCCGCGAGTGCTTGGTCTCGCTCTTCGATGCCGATCCGCAGGGCATCGTTGGCGTGCCGAAGCTGGCGCGGTGAAGGGAGATTCAGCAAGCGCGGCATCAGCTTCCAGAGCATGAAGGCCGTCGTGACCGATGCCGCGGCCGTCGCGATCTTGACGAGGGCCTCGATGCCGTAATCCGGCACCCACAGCGTCCAGATCGAGAACAGGTGTGTCGTGCCGCAGGCCAGGATGAAGGCCGCGAACGCCCAGAAGATGGTTTCGAAGGCGACATCCTGCCTCTTCAAGAGAAAGTATCCGAGGGCGATCGGAATCGAGAAATAGGAACCTGCGATCAGCCCATCCGAGACCACGTGGGTCCAGATAAGACTCGGTTCCCAAAACAGGCAGGTGCCATGTGGGGAGAGGCTATTGGTCGACCCGAGTGCCCGAATCCACTCCACAGCCACCCCCTTCGGGTTATCTTCAGGACTATATCCGTAATTCCTAGAAAATTGCAACCTGAGATTTAAAATAGCATAGATCATAATTCATTTGCACCGCTTCGTGGGGTGCAAGCCTGTTTCGTGGGGTGCAAGCCTGTTCGAGCTTCCGCGGAAGTCGACGCGTGGCCGTGGCGGTGCCGTCTCAGGCCGCCGTGCGACTGGCCTTGAACGTCGACACGATCGAGACTGCCTCGACCTTCGAGCTGCGGCTGCGCCCGCGCCTGCGCCGCGGCGCGACCGCGCCCACCGTGATCGACTTCGACCCCTACCGGACGCCGGACCTCGACCGCCTGATCGAGGCGTGGCTGCCGCTGACCTACGCGGTGAACGCGCTTGCCCGCAGCATGGGCCAGCCGGACCTCTACCCGTTCAAGCTGACGCCCGCGGTGATCGCCAAGCTCGCCTTCGTGCACGCGCGCATCTACGCGGTGCGCGGCGACATGAGCGCGGAAGCCGGCGCGGAGGCCGGCGCCGACATCCTGAAGGCGGTGATCGCCGGCCTGCGCCAGCGCGTCGCCACGCCGAACGCGTGAGGAGCGACGGTGCTCTCCGAGCGCCTTTTTTCTCCGGGCGCCGCGGGGGGAGGCAGGATCGTGTCCCGTCGTCCGTCGACGACGGTCGCGGCGTCCTTGGCCTTGCCCGCCTGGCAGGTCTACCCTGACGGGCAAGGCTCGATGCCCGAGCGCCCCGCTCCAACCCGTGCCCTGCTCCCCGCGGCCAGGATGTCCGACGAGACCGAACCCGCCCGCGTGAACGCGAAGCTGCTCCCCGTCGCCGTGATCGGCGCCGGCTTCAGCGGCACCATGGCGGCGATCCAGCTCCTCGCCCGCTTGGCCCCGCACCGGGGGGTGCTGCTCTGCGAGCGGGCCGAGCAGTTCGGGCGCGGCCGCGCCTACGCCACCGGCAACCCCGACCACCTGCTCAACGTCCGCGCGGCCAACATGAGCGCCTATCCGGACCGGCCGGGCCATTTCGCGGACTGGCTCGCCCGCCTGGACGAACGGGCCGAGCCCGGCATCCGCGTCACGCCCGCGGGTACCTTCGCGGCCCGCGGCCTCTACGGGCAGTACCTCGCCGAACTCCTGACCGAAGCCGTGACCGGGCGGGATGCGCCGCGGCTCCACCTCGTCAACGACGCGATCGTCGACATCCGCCGGGAGGACGGCCGGCTCTCCCTGCACAGCGAGGGCGGCCGCACCTATGCCGCAGCCGGTGCGGTGCTCGCCATGGGCAACCTCGCGGCTCCGGCAGAACCCGGAAGCCGCTACCGCTTCGATCCCTGGCGCTCCGACGCCTTCGGCCGGCTGCATCCGCACCTGCCGGCGATGATCGTCGGCACCGGGCTCACCATGGTCGACGCGGTGATGACCCTGCGCCGACAGGGCTTTGCGGGCCGGGTCGTCGCCCTCTCCCGGCGCGGCCTGCTGCCTGCCGCGCACGCGCCGGCCGCGGCTTGGCCGCTTCCGGCCCTGTCGGCGGCCGACACCGCGTCCCTGTCGGCCCTCGTCGTGCGAATCCGGCGGGAGATCGCCGCGGCGCGCGCGGCCGGCACCGACTGGCGCGGGGTGATCGATTCCCTGCGGCCGGTCACCGACGACCTCTGGCTCGGGCTTCCCGACGCCGAGCGCGGACGCTTCCTGCGGCACCTGCGCCCGTTCTGGGACGTGCACCGCCACCGCTCGGCCCCGACCGCCGGCGCGGCGATCGGGGCCGAGATCGCCGCCGGCAGCCTCTCGGTGCGGGCCGGCCGCATCACCGCGATCGAGGACGGGCCGAGCCACGCCCGCGTCACCGTCCGTCCCCGCGGCACGCGCGGGCGCGAAAGCCTCGACGTGCAGTGCATCCTCGACGCCCGCGGCATCGGCACCGTCGCCGGGACGCGCGACCCGCTGCTGTCGCGCCTCATCGGCCGCGGCCTCGTCCGGCCGGGGCCGTTCGGCATCGGCCTCGACGCCGCCCCGGACTTTTCCGTGCGCGGCGGCGCGGACGGACCCGGCGCCCGGCTGTGGACCCTCGGGCCGCTGCTCCGCGGCGTGTTCTGGGAATGCACGGCGGTGCCCGACATCCGCAACCAGGCCGCCGCGCTGGCCCACGCCGTGGCGGCGGAGCTTGGCTAGGCGGCCTCTCGGCTTGCCTTGAACGCCTCGTGCTCGGCGAGCAGCCGCCCCGACAGCGCCCTGCCGATCAGCGCGCGGGTCTCGGCCACCCCGTAGAGCGCCACGAAGGAGCCGAAGCGGGGTCCGCGGGCCTCCCCGAACAGCACGGTGTAGATCGTGGAGAACCACGCCTGCGACACACCGGGCCGCCCGTCCGGGCTCTTGCCCTTGCCGGACAGGTCCGGGAAGTGGCGGCGGCCGACCTCGTAGACTACGGCCTGCAAGCCTTCCGGATCGGTCGAGCCGGCGTGCGGCTCCAGCGCCGCCGACAGATCCTCCAGCGCCGCGCGCTCCTCCGGACTCGGTGCCCGGTAGGTCTTGGCCGGCCGCACGAAGTCGCGGAAGTAGGCGAGCGCGTGGCCGACCAGCCGGTCGAGGCCGGGATGGGTCTGCGGGCCGACATCGGCCGCGTAGCGCCGGATGAAGCCCCAGAGCACGCCGGGCTCGTCGGCGTTGGCCACCGCGACGAGGTTGAGCAGCATCGCGAAGGTCAGCGTCGTGCCTCTGAGCCCCTCTTCGGCCGCCCCCCCCACGCTCTCCGGCGCCGGCGGCGCGCCCGCGTGCAGGTGCCAGACCGGATTGCCGAGCCTGAGCTTGGCATCCTGCCCGGCGTAGCGGTCGAGGAAGCCGAGGTAGTCGTCGACGTGGCGCGGGATCACGTCGAAGAACAGGCGCTTGGCCTCCCGCGGCTTGGTGTACATGAACAGGCTCAGGCTCTCGGGCGTGCCGTAGGCGAGCCAGTCGTCGATGGTCAGCCCGTTGCCCTTCGACTTCGAGATCTTTTGGCCTTTTTCGTCCAGGAAGAGTTCGTAGTTGAAGCCGTCGGGCGGTTGGCCCCCCAGCGCCTGCGCGATCCGTCCCGACAGCTTGACCGAATCGATCAGATCCTTGCCGGCCATCTCGTAGTCGATGCCGAGCGCGACCCAGCGCATCGCCCAGTCCGGCTTCCATTGCAGCTTGGCGTGGCCGCCCGTCACCGGCGTCTCGAAGCCCTCCCCGGTCTTCGGGTCGCGCCAGACCAGGGTGCCCTCGCCCGCGCGGACCTCGTCGATGGTCACCTGCATCACCTCGCCGGTGACCGGGTGCAGCGGCAGGAACGGCGAGTACGAGGCCGAGCGCTCTGCCCGGAGCGAGGGCAGCATGATCGCCATCACCGCGTCGTAGCGCTCCAGCACCCGCATCAGGGCGGCGTCGAACACGCCCGTCCGGTAGCATTCGGTCGCCGAGCGGAATTCGTAGTCGAAGCCGAAGGCGTCGAGGAAGCGGCGCAGCTCGGCGTTGTTGTGCGCGCCGAAGCTCGCGTGCGTCCCGAACGGGTCCGGCACGCGGGTCAGCGGCTGGTTGAGGTGGCGCTCCAGCATCGCGCGCTCGGGCACGTTGTCGGGCACCTTGCGCAGGCCGTCCATGTCGTCCGAGAACGCGATCAGCCGCGTCGGCACGGCATCCCCCGTCAGCACCCGGAAGGCGTGGCGCACCATCGCGGTGCGCGCCACCTCGCCGAAGGTGCCGATATGCGGCAGGCCGGACGGCCCGTAGCCGGTCTCGAACAGCACCTCTCGTTTCGGGTTGCGCGCCTGCCGCGCCACGAGCTTGCGCGCCTCCTCGAACGGCCAGGCCGCTGCGGTGGCGGCGGCCTCGATCACGGCGGGGTCGAGGAGGAGCGGGGCGGACATGGGGAACGCTTGGCTGACGCGGGGTGTCTCGGACGGGCGGCACCCTAGAGCGGTTTGCCGCGCTGCGGAATCCGAGGTGTGAAAAGAATCAGAACGGGCTGACGGGGAAGAACCGCAGGTACAATTCCGCGTACTTCCCGTCGTCCCACACCCGCTGGAGCGCGTCGTCGAGCGCGCGCGAGAGCGCCGCGTCCTCCTGGCGGGTGACGAGGCCGATGCCTTCCCCGAAGTAGCGGTTCTCCAGGTAGTCGCCGCCGATCAGCGCGCAGCAATCGCCCGCCTCCTGGCCGCCGACCCAGAGGGCGAGGTTGAGCCCGTCGGCGAAGACGTAATCCGCCTCGCCGCGCTTCACGGCGCCCTCGGCCGCGGCGAGGTCGGGGACGTCCTTCAGCTCCGCCTTCGGGAAGAACGCCTTGAGGTAGGCCGCGTGGGCGCTCGCCCCCAGCACCGCCACCGACTTGCCGGCGAGCGTGCCGGCCGAGGGCACGGGCAGGCCGCGGTCGGTGCGCGCGGCGAAGCGCGCCGGCCAGCGGAAATAGGGCCGCGTCGCGGCAAACCGCGCCCGCAGGGCGGGCGTCAGGGGAATGGCCGCCGCGACCACGTCGCCCTGCCGCTCGGCGAGGCTGTCCAGCAGGGTGTCGAAGCGCCGGGCCTGGACGGTGCAGACGATCGACAGCTTCTCGCAGACGGCGCGGGTCAACTCGACCACGAAGCCGGTCGGGTTGCCGTCCGGACCGGAGAAGTGCAGCGGCGGGAACTCGTCGTCGGTGAGGAAGCGCACTGCCCGGCCGGTCTGCGGCGCCTCGACCCGCTCGCCCCGGCTGCGTGGATTCCAGAAGTTCGGCACGGTGACGCGTGCCCTGTCCGGCTGGGCAGACGCGGGCGCAGGCGAGCGCGCTTGGCTGTGGGCCGGCCCCGCGCCCGCGGCGCAGAGCGCGAGGCCGGCGAGGAAAACCCTGGTTCCGGCCGCCATCGTCGCGCCGCGGCTTGACGCGCCCGCGCTCGCGATGCTCCGCTGGCGCGGTGTGGAGATGGTCTGGCTCACCCGCTTCCCCTAGCACGTCCGCGAGCTGACGGCAGCCGGCGACCGTGTCGTTCCTCCGCTTCCTGGACCCGGCCCCCGATGCCCGCGCGCTTCCGCCGGAGATCGCCTTCCTCGCCGAAGGCGTCGATCCGGCGCTGCTGGCGCGGGCGGCGGCGCTCGCGCGGGAAAGCGGCACCGATGCGGCGACCGCGCTCCTGCGCGCCGGACTGATGGCCGAGGAGCCGTACTACCGGGCGCTCGCGCGCGCCCTCGACGCCCCCTTCCTCGATCGCGAGATCCCGCTCGGGATGGGCGCGCGCTTCCCCGACAGCCTCCGCCTCGGCATGGCGCCGCTGGTCTCGGGCGCCTGCGCCCCGGCCGTGCTGGCGCCGCGCGGGCGGCAGATCGCCGAACTCCTGTCGGGCCGCAGCCCGCGCGGACGGATGCCGGCGGTGACGACCCCGACGCGCCTGCGCGCGGCCCTGTTCGCGGCGATCCCCGACGCGATCGCGGATTACGCGGCCGACGACCTGGAGGCGAAGGCGCCGGACTGGGCCTTCGGCAGCAGCCCCCTCGGCCCGGCCCTGCTGCTCGTCGGCCTCGTGGCCTGTACCGGGCTCGCCCTGTTCGTCTCGCTGCCCCCGCCGCTCGCGCTGGCCGCGACCGTCCTGGCCCAGACCGCGTTCCTGGCGATGGCGGTCTTCCGCGTCGGCGCCCTGTTCGTCGGCGTGCCCGTCGCGCCGCCCGCGATCCCGTCGCCGCTCTCCGCGCGCGACCTGCCGACCTACACGGTGCTCGTCGCCCTCTACCGCGAGGCCCGCGTGGTGCCGCGCCTCGTCGCCGCGCTGGCCAGGCTCGACTACCCGGTGGCCAAGCTCGACCTGAAGTTCATCGTCGAGGCCGACGATGCCGGGACGATCGCGGCGCTGGCGCGCATCCCCCTGCCCGCCCGCTTCGAGGTGATCGCGGTTCCGGCCGGGGTGCCGCGGACGAAGCCGCGGGCGCTCAACGTCGCCCTGCCGCTCGCCCGCGGCGACCTGCTCGTGGTCTACGACGCCGAGGACGTGCCCGATCCCGGCCAGTTGCGGCTGGCCGCCGAGGTCTTCGCGCGGGCCTCGCCGCGCACGGCCTGCCTCCAGGGCCGCCTCGTGATCGACAACCCGGAGGATTCCTGGATCGCGCGCTGCTTCGCGCTGGAATATGCCGGCCTGTTCGACGTGCTGAACCCGGCGCTCGCCCACTGGCACCTGCCGATGCCGCTGGGCGGCACCTCGATGCACGTCCGCGGTATTAGGTAGCAAGCTCACCTACGGCCCGGCGCTCGCGGAGGTCGCACAGTCGCTCCACTACCGGCTCGCTACGTCGGGTCGCCCGCGGACGTAGCCGCGCGAGATCAGCCGATCCCGCTGCATCGTCCGCCGCTCGGCCTCCGCAAGATCGGAAAGTGCATCCTCGATCGCCGAGACCAAGGCGGACCAAGGATCGCCGCGCGCTGCCCGGTGATAGGCCAGCGCGATCACCTCGGCCTCGGTCAGGCGGACTTCGGCCGGCGGCTGATGCTTCGCAGTTTCGACCATCCGCCTATCCCTCGCCAGAACGAAGCGGGAACAGAGCACCGCCCCATGGGCCGTTCAACCGTGCGGATCGGTCGCTTGGGGATAGCGTGGGCGAATCACGGACGGGGCTTGGTGGGGAGCGTGACGCTGCCTCCTGAGTTGCCCCGCGCCGTGTTACAAAGTCTGGCGATCTTCGGCGCAGCCAAGCCGGAGCCGTCCAACTGCGGCGCGACGGCGAGTGACCTCATGTCCCGATCCAAACGGAAAGTCCCGATCTGCGGTGTGACGACCGCCCCGAGCGACAAGGCGTTCAAGGCTGCGTCGCATCGTCAGGAGCGCGCTGCGACACGCTCAGCCCTCGTGCGCGATGCCGACGCGCCGCATCCGCGTGCCTTCGGTGATCCTTGGAACGGCGAGAAGGACGGCAAGCTCTGGCATGGATGGTGTGCCCCGGAGTTGCTGCGGAAGTGAGCTTTCCGCGCGCCGTGCGCGTGGGCATGTAGACCGTGCGGGTGACAGGGCTGGCGTGAGCGTGCGCCGGCCTTGTGGCGTTTGCTCCATATGCCCCGTATCGACGGCGACTCGTTATCCCCATATACCGTGTTACCAATCGGAGGATCGCGAGATGCCCGCGCCGACGACTGCCGCCGCGGTCGCCAACGCTTTTTTGAATCTTCAGGATGCCGACCGCGGCACCTTCCCGCGCATCGATCCTATGAAGCTTCAAAAGCTGCTCTTCTACGCTCAGGCGTGGTGGCTGGCTTACAAGGAGCCAGCGCTCTTCGATGAAGAGATCTACGCATGGCCTTGGGGGCCGGTGGTGCCGTCTATCTACTCGGAGTTCCGCAACTTCGGCTCTCAGCCGATAGTGGGCAAGCGCGCGACTGAACTGATTAAGACGGGAGATCGGATCTACGATTTCAGGGTCGTAGCACCGACCGCTCCGCCGGGCGACGTACTCGATTTTCTAAGCATGGTATGGGGTAGCCATAAGCATCTGACCGGCATTCAACTGTCGAACGCCACGCACGCGCCTGGCGAACCATGGGCGATTGTCAAAGACCGATATGGAACGCTGAACAACAAGCCACCGATCCCAAACGATCTAATTCGAGACGTTTTCAAAGAGAAGATCGGCGTTGGCAATACAAATACCACCGCCGCCTGAGCAGGCGACTGCTGCGGATCAAGATACTGCACGCTTCCCAGATTTTACTGGGGAGCGTGCCAATAACCGTATTCTTCATATCACGACGCGCTGGCTTCGTTACGGCACCGACGACAAGGGGCATGCTGCGGCTGTTGTTCTGTCGTTGCTTTTGCTTGTATCAGCCATGGTTGTAGCGGTTATTGGTGCAACCACTCAGTGGTCTGGGCAGGAAGCACCATGGCTAAATACTATGGTGACTTGGATAGGCAATGCATTCTTGTTCACTGCGGGCATAGCTGTCGGCAAAAGCCGTAGCGCATCGCCAGATAAGGATAGCGAGTGAGCCGCCTGTCCTGATCCCTTCAGCTTTGGGTAGCCAGTTCGCCTAAGACAATGAGGGCCTTTCCAGTCCGCCCGAGACCTCTGAGGTTCCACTCCGGTTTCACGAAGCGGATCAAGCCTTCCTCAAGTCCGACCACTGGATCAATCGGAAGCCCGTTGTGTGTCATGGGCGCCGGGACGATGGTGAAGACCTCGACCTGCAATCCCGCCTTCAACTTTTCCTCAATCGCCTCGCGCACCCGCATTGAGGTGCGCTTATTATCCGTGAGGACGTAGTGCCGAAGGCGCCGCTTTAGTCCGCGCTGGGCAGATCCAACGTAGGATATCACCCCGCCCACGAGGTAGGCGTATACGCCCGCTTCCTTCGGTGCGTTGCCGTGGAACTCGGCGCGCGAGATATCGGGTTTGAGCAGCCAATCACCCGCGTGCGTAAAGCCGCCGAGGATCAGCCAGGCCGCGTGGTTTTCGATCATTGGCCCGCCGAGAACGGGCTACCGGAAGCCCTTCGTTTCCTGATCTTGACGATGGCACGCATGATGGACAAGGCGGGTATTCTCGGCCGTGTACCCGTCCACCGGGTCAGCCCGATCTAGCTCCGATCCCTTCACGCCCATGGGCTCATCACAGATCGCACAGCGCCCGTCCTGGGCCTTGTGCTTCGCCGCCTTGAGCTTCTTCCGCTTAGCTGGATTGCCACGCTCCCAATATGTGAGGCGGGCTGCCAAACGCCGCCTTAGGGCAAACAACAAGACCGGATCGCCGCCAGCCGCATCCGTCACCATCGCCTTGACCTCAGCCAAGAGCGTGTCGGCTTTCGCCGCTTCATCTTTCGTGAGGCGTCGGCTCGGCATTGGCTCTTGATCAAGTGCGAGATGATGCGGCGACAAAAGTACCGACAACGAAGCCGGCGCCCTGTGCCAGCGTATCGACATGTCGCATTATGTCGTGATCGGTGGCTACAACGACAGCCACAAGCCCAATTGTAAATGTCGCCGCTATGGATGCGACGGCGTAAGAAGCCGCCTCTATAGAAGCTCCTTTAAGTAAACTTGTAGCACCATAAAAAGCTAGCGCAGCCCCGGCAATGCCTAAAGAAAACACGCCAAACAGACGAACTGGAAAAGCTACCAGCGCTGGAAGCCAAGTGTTTGACAGATCTTCTTCAATCATCGCCACGCCAGATAGGCGCCACATAAACGACATCAACATTGTCGCCGGAAGCAGCAATATTATTGCCATCACGATGGCGCCAACGGTCCTTAAATGGCTGCGGGAGTCCGGCGCAATCATTTTCAATCCTCATAAAGGACAGACAATAGACTGCTCCCGCGGCGCACGTTGCGACACTTCGGTCACACTTCGGGTGCGGAACGACGATCTGCCCCGTCGTGCGCTTGGGCATGTAGGCCACGGCGGTGAGGGGCGAGACATGGTAGCGCAACACCAAAAGTGTCAGACAGGAACGAAGCAGGATCAAGTGTGGAGCGATGTATGTTCCTCTTATGTTCTTGTCTGGCTTCTAGCCTTCGATCGATTTGATATTCGGTTCATTCCGCGGTATATGATTCGGCAGAGGTTGCCTGCTGTGCCTGATGACGACAAATTTCGCTCGCTTCTAGATCGACTGAATCACGCTCATAGCGTTGAGCTGGATGCGGCATTTGAGCGTGGTCGCGAGGCAGGGCGGCAAGAGACGTTTGCAGGTATCAAGACCAAATTGGCTGCGTGGAGTGATTTGGTTGCCGAGATCTCGTCGGTTGCCGATAACGGCCTAAACATATCGGATGAAGCTGTTGCTGAAGAGATTGATGTCTTAGCCGCAGAGGCCGGGGTGCGTGCACCCCCAGGAAGTGTGAAGCCCATTATTGCCAATCTGATTGGTGAGCGCCCAGGTCTAATGACTGTCGATATTCGGCGGATTACCAAGATTAAGCCGAACAGCATTCGGGGCACTCTTTGGACACTGAGTGCGCAGGACAAAATAATCGAGCGTCGCGAGGGCCGCTGGTACCCCGTCGCACAAAAGAATGAAGTCGAAGCTGGCGCCGATGACGGCGATGCTGAGGCTCAAACGAACGAAGCCGCAGGCGAGATGTCCATGGGGGACGCGCCTACGGCTTCGGAAGAAGCGGTCAAGCGAGACCGCTTTCAGTTCACCCTAGCGCGCTCCGCAAAGCGAGACAGGTAGGTGGTACATGAGAAGATAGCCCCGTAGCAGTGGCGGTCGGACGTTTGCGCGTTCGACCGTCCTTCACGGGGGTAGCACAGTGCTGGGTGCGGTTTTCCATCCAACGCCCGGAGGGTGCAAGTCCCTCTACCTCCACCTAGCCGGCGCAGGGCTGTAACCCTGTGTCGGCTGCCCTTGCATATCATGTCCGCAAGGCGTTTTCCAGAGCGCGCCTAGGCCTCGGTAGCCTTCGCGCGGGTAATCCCTAATGTCCCGTCGTCTTCCACAAACCCGACGCCTTGAGCTTCAAGGGCAGCTCGCATTGCCCCTAGCGTTGCCGGAATGGGCACCGTCCGCCCCTTCTCATAATCGCGCACGGTGGACAGGGAAACGCCAGCCTCAGAAGCCAACTCCTGCTGCGACCATTCCAGCCATGCTCGGGCGGCTCGACTCTGCTCTGGCGTCATCCCGCCACGATAAGAGCGGCCACGAAGATCGTCAACGGCAACGATTTGTGTTGCCCTCCGTTCTAGCAACGATTATCGTTGCCAGCAACGGAAGGCGCTGGCAACGTGGCTCAACATTTTCTCCTCTCTCGGGCGGCCCGGACGCTCTCCCTGGCGAAGGTCGCCCGCATGTCCACCGAGGAAGCCCACGACGCCTTCCGCATGATCCGCTGGTGCGACACGGGCGGCGATCCTGTTTGCCCCCGCTGCGGCGGCCTCACCCACAGCTTCATCACCACCCGCAAGCTTTGGAAGTGCCAAGCCTGTAAGCACCAGTTCTCCGTTACGTCGGGGACCATCTTCGCCAGCCGCAAGCTGCCGATCGGCACCTATCTGCTCGCCATTGCGATCTTCGTGAACGGCGCCAAGGGCCACAGCGCCTTGCAGCTCTCCCGCGACCTGGACGTTCAGTACAAGACGGCTTTCGTGCTCTCCCACAAGCTCCGTGAGGCCATCGGCGCCGACACGACGACCCACACCGCCTCCGGCGAGGTCGAGATCGACGGCGCCTATTTCGGCGGCCACGTCCGACCCGAGAACCGGAAGGAAGACCGGATCGACCGTCGCAAGGCCGAGAACCAGTCCGGCAAGCGCCGTGTCGTCGTCGTGCTGCGCGAGCGCGGCGGCCGTACCATCACGACCGTCTCGCAGACCGAGGATGCCTCGCTCCCGGTTCTGATGCCCCGCATTGCCCCTGGCACCACCGTTCACGCTGACGAGGCCACGGGCTGGGATCGTCTCCACGCCCGCTTCCTCACGAAGCGCATCAACCATTCCGAGAGCTACAGCGATGGCGAGGCCTGCACCAACCAAGCCGAGTCGTTCTTCTCACGCCTCCGCCGTGCAGAGATGGGCGTTCACCACCGCATCAGCGGCACCTATCTCGGCGCCTACGCGGGCGAGATGGCTTGGCGTGAGGATCACCGCCGCATCAGCAACGGCGTCCAGTACCTCATGGCGACGAATGCGGCCCTTACCCATCCCGTGTCGCGGCAGTGGAAGGGGTACTGGCAGCGCTCGGCTGCACACTAACCGGCTAAATTTCTTTCACGGCTTCCATGTCCTCAACGTCAGGCGTGCCGATTCCTTGAACGGAAAGAGCCACACCGCGCGCTTTTTCTCGCATCTCAGACCGAACTTCGATGATTTGTTTCACATCAACTTCAATCTGAACTGCCAGATGTTCTTGTCTAGGAAAGGGTATTTTCAACTCTCCAATACGTTTGCCCAGAGTGTCAATTATATCTTGCGTAAATTGTTTGGCTCTAATTTGTCTCTTCACAATAGGCGAGTTCAAACAAGCAAATAGCAGCCAAGAACTAAGCAAATCTGGTTTTATAGCTCTAATTCTGAATAAATGACTCTGATAAAGCATTGGCAAATCGTGCTCTGTCACTATCGCTGATGTACCGATTAGATAAGTACCGTCGCGTACCATCAGGATATCGCCGGCCACGACATCGCATTTTGATTTATGACCGACGTATATATCTTCGGAAACGCCATGTTTAAAATCGGCTTTGATTTCCCAGTTTGAAAGATCAGAAGTTCTGATAAAGGGGATGTCGCCAGTGCCATAAGCCATCTTTCCAGGCTCCGCGCCCGTGCGGATCGCCACATAGCCAAAAGCTACTAATTCCGAGAAAGAGACAATTTCATGCGTCTCTTGAAGTTTCTCTAAAACTTGATCTATTTCAGGATCATAATACTTTGGTACGAATATATTGTGTTTGATGTCTTTCAGTGGCAAATTGTAACCGAGATGATCCCCTTGAAAGTCGGTAGCTTGGCGAGCTAGCGCATATCGGCTCTGCACAAAAGGCACTTCGTCGAGCACAGTCTCAATGCCCGTGAGAGTGTCGCGCCGCTTTGTCTGATTGCCGCGCGAGTCGTGCCCGCACCATTTCACATCTGACATGAATACATTCTCAGCCTCGCTAGTCGCCCCTTTCTGAAGGAAGAGGGCAGCTACCTTTGTATGCGTTCCGCCCTTGCCGCTTGTTTTAAACAACGATTCTGGCAATGCCACAATTGCGATGATCTTTGCGTGCGTTCTAATGTAGTCGATCACAAATTCATACGAAGGATTACTAATCATGCTCTCCGGCAAAATGATCCCCATGCGGCCACTAGGTTTTAGCAACTGGAAACACCGCTCAAGGAATAATATCTGCGGCGGCCTTTGAGGTTCAATCACCGCCGATTTTAAGAACTTTCCTGTGTTTTTATCCTTCGTCCATTTTCTGGCGAGATCATATTGGGAAAGAATATTGGTACCCTTGATGGCTATTTTGGACCCAAAAGGCGGGTTTGTTAAAACAACATCAAATGTACCAAGCTGCACTTTCACCCTTGTTGCATTCCCCCAATCCTCGGTTGGGGCAAGTGTATTCTCGCAAAATATACCGCCTTTGCCATCGCCGATCAGCGCCATATAGGCCTTGCAAACTTTAGCAAGAAACGCATCTTTATCGATGCCTCGGAAGCAGTCAGTCGCGACCTGTGTTTCCCTCTGATATCGCTGCCGCTCAGTCCAGCGCTTTTTATAGCTTTCGGCTTTAACCTCAGCCCAGACATGCTCCAGCGCTGTAATTAAAAAGCCTCCAGAACCACAGGATGGATCAATGATCCTTTCTCCGGGCTGCGGATTCAACATTCCTACGATCATTTTCACGACATTGCGCGGAGTAAAAAACTGTCCTTCCGCACCGCGAAGAGCGGGGCCGATAAAAACTTCAAAGGCATCGCCAATAGCATCCCGATCGGCATCCATAACACAATAGTTCTGGAGTTCGCCGACGACGTATAAAACGCTGTCTGCGTCAAGCTTGATTTCATCGCTTGCCGTAAATACGTCGCCGAATGCCTTGGTTTTAACCTTCTCGAACAGCGTTTCTATTCGATTTTTAACTTTAGCAGCGCTTTCATCAAGGCCAGCTCTAAACTCAACGACATCCTCTGGAGCCGTGTCTTGCTCATCAATTATCTTGCAAAATAATAAGTTGATAATCTCTTGCGCGAAGGCCTCGTCTCGCGCAATGCCTGTTGCATTCCCCGCCAGATGATTTCTGATATCTTTGAATGTCGCTTTGAGATTAGACGGCGCGCGCAGATCTTTACGCTTGTAGAAGCCAATGTCCTCTAAGCGTTGTCCGTATTTAGGTATGTTTGGTATTTGAAGATATTCGGTCGTTTTGTCTGTTCTGACTACCTTGCGGATATAGAGATGCTCATTCCCGTTGAACCAGACACCTATGCTGGCACGAGATAGATCCATGTATTTTTCAAGCTGCTTTTTCCCGTCGCGTCGATTTTTTTGCTTGCATTCGACAACAATATTGAGATTTTTATCAATATGCAAATCGGAATTAAAGACTGCTATGTCAACAGGAAACGATCCACTTTCATCAGATGGACTGCGGCTGACTTTGAATTGAGGCCGCGTCCGAATGTGCGCTATTGGATAGCCGTAATCTTCCACAAGGCGTTGAGAAAACACCTGAGTTCCGTCAACCTCCTCAGGGGTAGCCCGGACCTCTTGCTTGGAGATATAATCACGTATGTGGCCTACCCGAGTAATTTCACTCGCGGTTAGGTCGGGGACTGCTGCAAGTTTCACGATGCTGTTTCGCGCTCAGAGGGTCAGATGGCCGAGAAGGCGCGCGGCGCCCATGCCTACCATAAGTGAAAATGATACGCCGGGCGACAGCTAGCAAAAAATAGCTCGTACTATGCCCAAATGGGGGCGGGCGTCGAGGCTACCTCGGTAGTTCCCATACGAGATTGCCCCGACCGTCCGCCACGCTCCGCACTACCCGATCCGCCTTCAAGGCCCGCAGCGCCTTCGACACCCGCCGAGTGTGTTCCGTCATGAGCTTGCGGTCGCGTGCATCGTGACCGGTGAGCGAGAGGACGGACTGCGCGACCTCCCGGCTCGTCATGGGCGCTGTGGCTTCTCTGAGCGTGTCGAGGATGCCCCGTGTGAGTTCGCCCCGCCCGAACAGAACCTCGCGCTTCTGACGGGGCATGGCGGCGTCTAGATCGCCCTGGTAGCCGAGGGAGCCGAGAACCCGGTCCAGGGCCGACACGTCGTTCTTGATCTCGGCGATCCGGTCGCGGAGCTTGCTGGCCTCCCCGAATAGGTCCGATCGCTTCGTGAGAAGCGCCGTGATGGTCTGATCGTAGGACTCGGAACGGGAGCGATGGTGGCGTTCGGGATCGGTCATCCCGGCATTGTACCCGGAACCGGGGCCAACGATAAGCGTTGGCGTGGGTGAGCTTGCTACCTAATACCGCACGTCCGCACCGAGGTGCTGCGCCGGCTGCACGGCTGGGACGCCCGCAACGTCACCGAGGACGCCGATCTCGGGATGCGGCTGGCGCTGGCCGGCTACCACGTCGGCGACCTGCCGAGCGCCACGATCGAGGAGGCGCCGATCCGCGTCCGCCCGTGGCTGCGCCAGCGCGTCCGCTGGATGAAGGGCTTCCTGCAGACGAGCATCACCCACGGCCGCCGGCCCGTCGAGACCTATCGCCGGCTCGGCGGGCTCGACGCGCTGTGCGCCGCGACCATGCTGCCGGGCGCCTTCATCTCGGCCCTGGTCTACCCGGTCTTCCTCGTCTGGGCGGTGGCCGACTTCCTCCTCCGCGAGATTCCCGCCGCCCCCGAGCCGTGGCCGAACCTGCCGCTCGGGATCGCGATCACGCTGTTCCTGGCCGGCCTCACGGCTCTCGTCCTGCCCCCGGCGCTGGGCTGCATCCGGCGCGGCTGGCGCGACCAGTTGTGGTTCGTCCCCGTGATGCCGGTCTACTTCGCCCTGGTGAGCGTCGCCGCGTGGCTCGCCCTGATCGAGTTCGTCCGCGCGCCCTCGCGCTGGAACAAGACCGAGCACGGCTTGGCGCGCAGCTCCCGCAGCGGCCTGCTGCGCCCGCGGCGGCCGGCGCCGTGATCTGCGCCGACGGCTGGCCTCACAGCCGCTTGCCGAGTTCCGCGGCGGTCTCGTCGGCCGGGCGCATCAGGTTGAGGGCGCCGATGAAGCGGTTCCTGCCGTCCATCACGTAGACCAGCGCCGTGTGCTCCATGGTGTAGTCGCCGTCCTTGCCCGGCACCTTGCGGCTGTAGGCGCGGTAGGCCTTCACGGCGCCGGCCACCTGCGCCGGGCTGCCGGTGAGGCCGGTGATGCGGGAATCGAAGCTCGACAGGTAGGTCTTCAGGCTCTCCGGGGTGTCGCGCTCGGGATCGACGGTGATGAAGGCGACCTTCATCGCGCCGGCCTTCGGACCCAGCGCCGCGAGCACGTCCGAGATCTGCTGGAGCGTCGTCGGGCAGACATCGGGGCAGTGGGTGAAGCCGAAGAACACGAGGTGCGTCGCCCCGACGAACCGGGCCTCGGTCACCGCCCGCCCGTCCTGGTCCACCAGGGCGAACGGTCCGCCGACGCTCGACGCCCCCACCTCGGCGCGCTCCGGCATCAGCGCGAACACGGCCGCGCCGCTCAGGCCGACGAAGCCGAGCACGAAGGCGAGGATGGGCAGGAGGGCGCGGCGCATGGGTTGGGGTCCGTCTGCTGTGCCTCTGGAACAGCATGGGCGGGCGCGGGAGGCAAGTTGGCATGGGGTCGCCTCGGGACTCGGACGCTCGGAGCTTGGCGGTTTCTGTCCATGCACAAGCATCGCCGGCAGGTGGGAAGGCCGCCGAACCTGCCGTGAGCCGATCAAGGTCAGTTCCTCAACTGCCGAAGCCGCGTCCCGGCGATCGTCAGCTCGAACATCGCACCGCCCTCGACGGTGTCCGCCAGCGATTCCAAGGCGGGCCAGACCGCCAGGAGGCGTTCCATCTTCTTGACGACGGGCGCCTTGTGGACCGCCTTGGCCAGGAAGATCCCGACGAGGCGGGAACTTCGGAAGGCGGCGCGTTCGGCGTCATTCTTCGTGATGCGCCGATCCTCGGAGATCACCAGCCAGCGGCCCTCGCGACTTAAACGCCGTGATCACCTCCATATCGGTGGCGTCGCGTCGAAACTCCTCGCTGAGGATGGTGATCTCGTGCCAATCGTGGAACAACTCACGCACGGCCCGTGCGAGGGCCGGCGACATGTTGTGGTCGAAGAAGACCTTCACGCGGCTCGAAGATACGCTTCGAACTGCATGGCGTCCCTGACGATGCGCGGCGGCACATCGTAGAGGAACGCCGCACGCTCGGGCGGCCCTTCCGCCTCCGCGGCCTCCGCAAGCGTGACTGTCGGCACGCCGTAATCCGTCACGATCGCTGGCCGAAGGCACGGGTCGGATCGATCACCACCGACTTCCTGCCCCGATGAGGCCGCCAGCGGGTCACCGCGTCGTGGGCGATGTCGAGATCCCTGAATGTTCGCTCGATGGCAGCTTTGAGGACGTATTGCCCCTTCCTGAGGTCGAGCATGTCGCCCTCTCCGCGCTGATGGAGACTTTCGAGGAAGATGGTGCGGCCGTCCGTTCGAAACCGTTGCGTCGAGAACGGGCGGGCATCGTCCACGCATTCGCGTGCGACGGCGATGCAGTTGCGGATCGTGAGCAGTCCGAGACCGGCCTCCAGGAACGCGTTCACGAAACGCAATTCGACAAGGTCGCGAAAGCCGAGCTCGATGTGGTTGCCGAAAGCCGGCAGTTCGGGTTGCCAGAGGGGCGGCATCTCAGTCTCGATGCCTTTGGATGTGTCGGTATAGCCGCCGAGCCAGCGGTTGATGGTCCGTGCCGGCACGCGCAGCAGACGGGACGCTTCGGGAACGGTGTAATACCCGATCCCGAGCGGCACGCTTTCGGCAGGCGTCATGGCTGCGGCTCTCATGGGGAAGGCATACCGCGCTCGACGCGGCTGAGCCACGCCGTTGCAAGGCTGACCTGTTTGGGGGCTCGGCCTCAGACCGCGACCCGCTCCACCCCCGTCTCGGCTTGCACGCTGCCGCGCATCTCCGAAAACGCCTCGCCCACCATCAAAATCGCCGGCCCGTCGAGGCCGGACGCCTCGACCCGGTCGGCGAGGTCGGCCGCGGTTCCACGCACCACCCCCTGATTCGGCCGCGTCGCGTTGAACACCGTGAGCGCGGGCGTTCCCGGCGCCAGCCCCTCGGCCACCGCCCGCGCCAGGAGGGCGCCGAGCGTGCGCTTGGGCATGTAGACCACGGTGGTGACGGAGGGGTCGGCGAGCGCCCCCCAGTTGAGGTCGTCCGGCAGCGCGCCGCGGCGGTCGTGGCCGGTGACGTATTGCAGGCGGCGCGCGGCGTCACGGTGAGTGAGCGAGACGCCGAGCGCGGCCGCCGCGCCCTGCGCCGCGCTGACGCCCGGCACCACCGCGACGGGGATGCCGGCTTGCCGGCATGCTTCGATTTCCTCGCCGGCGCGGCCGAACACCAGGGGGTCGCCGGACTTCAGGCGCACCACCTGCTTGCCGGAGCGGGCGAGCTGGACCATCAGCGCGTTGATGTCGTCCTGGCGGCAGGACGGGCCGTGGCCGGTCTTGCCGACGAGCATCGTGCGCGCCTCGCGGCGGGCGTAGTCCAAAATCTCGGGGGCGACGAGGTCGTCGTAGAGGATCACGTCGGCGTTGCGGAGCGCCCGCAGGGCCTTCAGCGTCAGCAACTCGGCATCGCCCGGCCCCGCGCCGACCAGCGTCACCGCCCCGCCCTTCGGCGCGGCCTCGGTCTGCGCGAGCAGCCTGTCGAGGTCGCCTCGCGTCGGCGCCCGGTCGGGCTCGGCGAAGGCGAGGTCCGTAAACCGCTCCCAGAAGCCGCGGCGCTCGGCAAACCCGTGGAAGCGGGCGGTGACGCCCTCGCGCCAGTCGCGGGCCGCCGCGACCCAGCGGGAAAACCCGCGCGGCAGCATCGCCTCGATCCGCGCCCGGACGGTCTGGCCGAAGACCGGCACGGCGCCCTCGGTCGAGATGCCGACGACGAGGGGCGAGCGGTTGACGATGGCGCCGAACTTCACGTCGCAGAGGTGCGGCCGGTCCACCGCGTTGACGATGGCGCCGGTGCCCCGCGCGCAGGCGACGAAGGCGACGCACTCGGCCTCGTCCTCCATCGCGCCGATGCAGAAGGCGGCGCCCCAGAGGTCGTCCGGCGTCCAAGGGCGCTCGTGCAGGGTGACGCTTCCGGCGACGATCTCGCTCGCCACGCCGCGCAGTTCCTCGCTCGGGTCGGCGGCGTAGACGTCGACGTGGGCGCCGGCGGCGGCGAGCAGCTTCACCTTCCACGGCGCGCCGCCGTTCGAGCCGGCGAGCACGGCGCGCTTGCCCTGCAACGGGACGAAGACGGGGAGGACCGCGAGGGGTTCGAGGCCGGCGCGGGTCTCGCGCGGCTGGCGGGGCGTGCTCATGAGGATCGGCTTGGTCACGGTGGCGGTGTTTCCCGAAGCTGATGTCACGCGGCGCTGCGCGCAAGCGCCTCGGGCAGGAGCTTCCGGATCTCGGGGATGCAGGAGCCGCAATTCGTGCCCGCCTTGCAGGCGGCGCCCACCGCCTCGACCGATCCGGCACCGGCTGCGATCGTCGCGGTGATGACGTCGAGCCCGATCCCGTGGCAGGCGCAGACCACCGGCCCGGCGCCGGCGGTGACCGCGCGGCCCGAGAGCAGGGCGCGGCGCTCGGCCGCGTCCGGCGCCGCGTTCGTGAACAGCGCCTTGGCGCTCTCCCAATCGGGCCGGGCCTCGGCCGGACCGTAGGCGAGGCAGGCGACGAGGTGTTCGCCGTCGTAGACCGCGCAGCGATAGCGCCCGCGGGCGTGGTCGGCGTACTCGGCGAGTTCCAGCCCCTGGAACAGGCGGCGCATCAGCAGCCCCGCCTCGCGCGAGCCGTCCTGCGTGGCGAACTGGAGCCCCGAGCCGCCCATGATGGTGGCCCGCGCCCACCACCAGCCCTCCGGGCCGGCGAGCTGCTCGCGGCTCAGCAGGAAGCCGCGGGCGCGGTAGGCCACCGGTGCGATCGCCGCCGGGGTCGCCTTCAGCTCCGGCTGGCCCGAGAGCGGATCGGGCACGCCGCGCACCAGGGCGCCGACCCGGGCCTTCGAGGCGTTGGCGTCGCTCCAGTGCATCGGCATGAACAGGGTGCCGGGCGCGACCGCCTCGGTGACGATCACCTCGAGCTCGGCGTCGCCATGGGCGGTCGAGACCCGGGCGATGCCGCCCGCGACGAGGCCGGCCGCACCCGCGTCCCGCGGATGGACCTGGACGAAGGGCACCGGACGATGGGCCGAGAGCCGCTGGCTCTTCCCCGTGCGCGTCATCGTGTGCCAGTGGTCGCGCACCCGGCCGGTGTTGAGCACGAAGGGCATCGCCGCGGTGGTCGCCTGCGCCAGCGCCGGCGGCTGCACCGCGACGAAGCGGGCGCGCCCGTCGAAGGTGAAGAACCGGCCGTCGGCGAACAGCCGCGCCTTCGGGCCGCCGCGCTTCGGCACCGGCCACTGCACCGGCAGGTTCACGTCGTAGGCCGCGTCGCTGATGTCCGAGAGGCCGCCGATGTCGAAGTCGCGGGTTCCCTCGTTCTCGAAGCCCGAGAGCCCGGCGTGCTGGCGGAACACCGCTGCCGCCGAGGTGAAGCCGAAGGCCGCCCCGTGGCCGAGGCGGCGGCCGACGTCGGCGAGCACCGCCCAGTCGGGCCGCGCCTCGCCCGGCGCGTCGAGAAACTTGCGCTGGCGCGTGATCCGGCGCTCGGAATTCGTGACCGTGCCGTCCTTCTCGCCCCAGCCCTGCGCCGGCAGCAGCACGGTCTTCTTGCCGGTGGCCCGCGCGGTGTCGGAATCGGCCATCACCTCGGACACGATCAGGAGATCGAGACCCTTCAGCGCCTCGCGGACCATGTCGGCCCGCGGCATCGACACCAGCGGGTTGGTGCCCATCACCCACAGCGCCTTGATCTTGCCGCGCGCGACCGCGTCGAACAGGGCGATCGCCTTCATGCCCTCGCCGGTGACCAAGTTCGGGGCGCCCCAGAACCGGCGGACCTTGTCGACCTCCTCGGGCGCGAAGTGCATGTGGGCGGCGAGCATGTTGGCCAATCCGCCGACCTCGCGCCCGCCCATGGCGTTGGGCTGGCCGGTGAGCGAGAACGGGCCCGTGCCCGGCTGTCCGATCCGCCCGGTGGCGAGGTGGCAGTTGATGATCGCGTTGCCCTTGTCGGTCCCCTGCGCCGACTGGTTCACCCCCTGCGAGAAGGCGGTGACGACGCGCTCCGTGCCCGTGAACAGGTCGAAGAAGCGCACGACGTCGCCCTCGGCGAGGCCGGTGGCCATCGCCGTGGCAGCCGGGTCGGGGGCGAGCGCCCGGGCCCGGTCAAGCGCCGCGTCGAAGCCGGCGGTGTGGTCGGCGACGAAGCCCGCGTCGAGGGCTCCCGCCCGCGCGAGGTGAACCAGCAACCCGGAGAACAGGGTGCTGTCGGTGCCGGGCCTCAGGCCCAGGAACAGGTCGGCCTCCTGCGCGGTCTCGGTCCGGCGGGGGTCGATCACCACGAGCTTCGTGCCGCGCTTGACCCGCGCGTCGACCATGCGGCGGAACAGGATCGGATGGCACCACGCGGTGTTCGAGCCGACGAGGACGATCAGGTCGGCCTCGTCGAGATCCGCGTAGCAGCCGGGCACCGTGTCGGAGCCGAAGGCGCGGCGGTGGGCCGCCACCGCGCTCGACATGCACAGCCGCGAGTTGGTCTCCACGTGCGGCGTGCCGATGAAGCCTTTGCTGAGCTTGTTGGCGACGTAGTAATCCTCGGTGAGGAGCTGGCCCGACAGGTAGAAGGCGATCGCCTCCGGCCCGTGCTGCTCGGCGGTGCGGCGAAAGGCTCCGGCGATTGAACCCAGGGCGGACTCCCAGGAGACGCGCAGTCCGTCGACCTGCGGGTGCAGCAGGCGGTTCTCCAGGCCGAGCGTCTCGCCGAGCGCCGAGCCCTTCGAGCAGAGACGGCCGAAATTGGCCGGGTGTTCGGCATCGCCCGCGATGGCCGCCCCACCCTTCCCGTCCGGCGTCGCAAGCACGCCGCACCCGACCCCGCAGTAGGGGCAGGTGGTCCGAACCGCCCGCGGCGGCTCCGGCACGTGCACGGTCATGGCTGGGTCCTCGAATGTCTTATCGGTGCCTCCGCGGGCGGGGGAGGATGGCCCTCGGCTCACGCGAGGGTCGGGATAGAGGAGTGCCCGTGTCCGGAAGAACCTGAGCCGACCCCTCTCCCGCCCTGCATCCGCAGGGCACCCTCCCCCGCAGAGGGGGGAGGGCTGGGCACGCCTCAGTACACGTCGGCCTGGTAGCGCCCCGCCTTCTTGAGCGCGGCGAAGTAGGCCACCGCCTCGTCCGGCGACTTCGCCCCGTGCTGCGCCGCCACGTCGATGATCGCGCGCTCCACGTCCTTGGCCATGCGCTTGGCGTCTCCGCAGACGTAGAAGTGGGCGCCTCCCTCCAGCCATTTCCACAGGTCGGCGCCGTTCTCGCGCATGCGGTCCTGGACGTAGGTCTTCTCCGTTCCGTCCCGCGACCACGCGAGCGAGAGGCGGGTCAGCACCTTGTCGTCGCGCAGCGTCTCCAGCTCCTCCTTGTAGAAGAAGTCCGAGGCTTGGCGCTGGTGGCCGTAGAACAGCCAGTTGCGCCCCGGGGCCTGCGTCGCCGCGCGCTCGCGCAGGAAGGCGCGGAACGGGGCGATGCCGGTCCCGGGGCCGCACATGATCACGTCGGTGGAGAGATCCTCGGGCAGCGCGAACCCGTGCGCCTTCTGGAGGTAGATCTTGACCTTCGTCTGCTCCGGCATGCGCTCGCCGAGATGCGTCGAGGCGACACCGAGGCGCAGGCGCGAGCGATGGTTGTAGCGCACCGCGTCGACGGTGAGCGAGACCCGGCCGGGATCGGCCTTGGGCGAGGACGAGATCGAGTAGAGCCGCGGCTGCAACTCGTCCAAGGCCTCCAGGAAGACCTCGGCATCGGGGCGTGCCTTGGGGAACTTGTGGAGCGCCCCGAGCACGTCGAGGTAGGCGGCGTCCCCGTCCGGGTCCTCGCCGGCCGAGAGCGCCTTGGCCTTCTTGCGGGCCTCGCCCGAGGTGAGCAGCGAGAGCAACTGGTAGAGCCCATCGGGCGCGGCCCCCAGCGCGTAGTCGGTGAGCAGGCAGTCGCGCAGGGTCTTGGTCCCGATCATCCGCTCGGGGCGCGCGCCGAGCTCGGCGATCACGGCGTCGGCGAGGGCGGGCGCGTTGGCCGGGAACAGCCCGAGCGAGTCGCCGACCACGTACTCGATCGGGGTGCCGTCGAGGGCGATCTCGATGTGCCACGTCTCCTTCTCGCCGCCCGGCGCGTTGAGGCGGCGGCGCGACAGGAAGACGGCCTCGACCGGGTTCTCCCGGCAGTAGCCGAGGGGGCCGAGGTCGGCCTCCTTCTTCGGGGCCTCCTCCCCGTCGGCGGCCGCAGGGGCGCCGCCCGCGCCGAATTCCTCGTCGAGCTTCTTCAGCATCCGGAGCGTTTCCTTGCCGCCGGGCTGGCAGAGGTTGAGGCGCTCCTCGTTCTTGAGGAAGATGGCGTTGGCGTAGTCGGCGCAGTTGTAGCCGCACTGGCCGCAATCCTGCTGCGCCATCGCCGCCATGAATTTCTGCGGTTCGGGCCGCGCCTTGGCCATCTCCATCCGCTCGGTGATCGGGAGCGACGGGTCGTGCCAGGGCGCGTCGTCGTTGTCGGCGAGCCTCACGCCGCCCGCGGGCACGTCGCCGGCCGCGAGCGCGGTCGCGCCCTCGACGGTGGGGCCGAGCAGCGCGGCGAAGTAGCCCGACAGCCACGAGCGCTGGTCGTCCGAGAACGGGGCGGTCTCGGGGATGAGGACGAGGGGGGGCGTGACGTGCTCGCTCATGCGGCGGCCTTCAGGGCTGGCTGTTCTTCGGCGGCATCGCGCAGGGCTTCGGGCCCGGTGCGGGCGGTGAAGGCCTGGAAGCTCTCCTCCGGGCCCGTGCGGCGGGCGAGGTAGGTCCGCAGCAGCGCCTCGACCCGGCCCGGGCAATCCTCGGCCTTGATCGCCGTCCAGATCTCGGTGCCGATCTTCGGGTTCTCGGCAAAGCCGCCGCCGACCACGATGTCGTAGCCCTCGACGGTGTCGCCCTCCTCCGAGACCACGACCTTGGCGCCGATCAGCCCGATGTCACCGATGTAGTGCTGGGCGCAGGAGTGATGGCAGCCGGTGAGGTGGACGTTCACCGGAACGTCGAGGTCGGGGAGCGTGGCCTCGACGTGGTCGGCGATGATCATCGCGTGACCCTTGGTGTCGGAGGCGGCGAACTTGCAGCCGTTGCTGCCGGTGCAGGCGACCAGCCCCGAGCGGATGCCGGCGGCCTTGGTGGTCAGCCCGAGCGCCAGCACCCGCGCCTCGACCTCGGCGACCCGGGCGTCGGGCACGCCGGAGAAGAGGAAGTTCTGCCAGACCGTCATGCGGATCTGCCCGTCGCCGCACTCCTGCGCGATCCTGGCGAGTTCCCGCACCTGATCGCTCATGATCTTGCCCACCGGCAGGATGACGCCGATCCAGTTGAGGCCGGGCTGGACCTGGGCGTGGACGCCGACATGGGCGAAGCGGTCGGTGGCCCTGCGCGGCGCGATGTGGGCGGGATCGACCCGGTCGAGCTTGGTGCCGAGCTTCTCCTCGACGGCGGCGAGGTACTTGTCGAAGCCCCAGGCGTCGAGGACGTACTTCATCCGCGCCTTGTTGCGGTTGGTGCGGTCGCCGTTCTCGATGAACACGCGGATGATCGCGTCGGAGACCTTGTTGCAGTCCTCAGGCTTGAGGACGACGCCGGTGTCGCGGGCGAGATCCCGGTGGCCGGAGATGCCGCCGAGCACGAGGCGCATCCAGACGCCGGGCGCCACGGCTGCTCCCTCCAGCACCTCGACCGCCTGGAAGCCGATGTCGTTGGTCTCCTCCAGCACCGCGACGATGCCGCCGCCGTCGAAGGCGACGTTGAACTTGCGCGGCAGGCCGTAGAGCGACTGGTCGTTGATGATCCAGTTGTTCCACGACTTGGCGAGCGGGCGCGTGTCCAGAAGCTCCTGGCGGTCGATGCCGGCGGTCGGCGAGCCGGTGACGTTGCGGATGTTGTCGGCGCCCGAACCCCGGGCGGTGAGCCCGATGTCGACCAGCCCGTCGAGGAACGGCTGGGCGTGCTCGGGGGTGATGTGGCGCACCTGAAGGTTCGCCCGCGTGGTGACGTGCACGTAGCCGCCGCCGTGGGCGTCGGCGAGATCCGCGATGCCGGCAAATTGCCAATGGTGCAGGATGCCGTTGGGAATGCGCAGGCGCGCCATGAACGAGGTCTGGTTCGGGGCGACCCAGAACAGGCCGTGGTAGCGCCAGCGGAAGTTGTCCTCGGGCTTCGGGGCCTTGCCGGTGGCGGCCTCGACCTTCAGGCGGTTGTGGCCCTCGAACGGGTTCTCGGCCCGCTTCCACTTCTCCTGCTCGCAGAGCTTGCCGCCCGCCTTGATCGTGCGGTCCTGCGCCTTGATGTGGATCGCGTCCGGACCGGTCGGTTCGGCCGGCGGGGCGAGGTTACCGGCGGCGAGGCCTCCGGTGAGGCGGGCCGCCGCGATCCCCGAGGCGAAGCCTTCGAGGTAGCGCTTCTGCTCGGCGTTGAAGTCTTCAGCCATGGTCTGCCTCCTTCACGCTGCGAGGGGTTGGACGGGCGATGGGGCGGGGCGCCCGAACATCAGGTCGTCGAGGTGGTCTCCCACCGGTTCGCCGGTGCGGATCAGGCTCTTGCACCAGCCCTGCTCACCGATGTCGCCGACGAAGACCGCGCCGATCAGCCGGTCCTGCTGGACGAGCAGCTTGCGGTAGAGGCCGGCGCCCGGATCGCTCATCACGATCGCATCGGCGGTGTCGGGCGTGTCGACCACGCCCGCCGAGAACACCGGCAGGCCCGAGACCTTCAGGCTGGTCGAAAGGGCGGTGCCGGAATAGGCGGCCTCGTGCCCCGCGAGGTGGCGGCTCAGGGTCTCGGCGTGCTCGTAGGCCGGCTCGACGAGGCCGTAGACCATGCCGCGGTGCTCGGCGCACTCGCCGAGCGCGAAGATGCGCGGGTCCGACGTGGTCATCCGGTCGTCGACCTTGATGCCGCGCGCCGTCTCGATCCCCGCCCCCTGCGCCAGGGCGAGGTTCGGGCGCACGCCCACCGACATCACCACGAGGTCGGCCGGCAGCACGGTGCCGTCGGACAGGATCAGGCGCTCGACCCGGCCGTCGCCCTCGACGCGGTCGGTGTCGGCCTTGAGCATCACCTTGACGCCGCGCGCCTCCATCGCCCGGCGCACGAGGCCGGCGGCGGAATGATCGAGCTGGCGCTCCATCAGCCGGTCCATGACGTGAAGCAGCGTGGTGTCGACGCCGAGCCGTGCGAGGCCGACGGCGGCCTCCAGCCCGAGCAGGCCGCCGCCGATGACGATCGCCTTCGCGTGCTGGACCGCCGCCTTGCGGATGGCGGCGACGTCAGCGAGGTCGCGGAAGGTGATGATGCCGGGCAGGTCCATGCCGGGCTTCGGCAGCCGGATCGGCAGCGAGCCCACGGCGAGGACCAGCTTGTCGAAGGGCAGGACGTGGGTCTCGCCGACGATCACCAGCGCGTTCTCGCGGTCGACCTGCGTGGCGGGCGCGCCGGTGATCAGGCGGATGCCGTGGCTCTCGTACCAGTCGAGCCCGCGGAAGGCGCAGGCCGCCTCGTCGACCTCGCCGCCGAGCAGCGACGACAGCAGCACCCGGTTGTAGGCCGCGACCGGCTCGGCCCCGACGACGGTCACGTCGTAGCGGCCGGGCGATCCTTCCGTCAGCCGCTCCAGGAAGCGGAGCGACGCCATGCCGTTCCCGACGACGACGAGCCGCTCGCGCGCAAGCCCCGCGGCGGGTCCCTGATCCGTTTGGCGTGTCAGCATCGATGAAAGCGTCTCATCCTCGCATGTCGTGCGCGTTCGCCACGAAAAAAGCCGCCGCCCCTTCCTCTTCCGCGCGGGCTCCGCCGCGCGTGAGAAACTGGTGCAGCGGCCTCGCTGACGGTGCTGCCCGTCATCGTTGACAGGTCGGCACTCTCTGGCAGGTTTCGTGCCAGAGTTCCGACACGCGTCGCACGAGCCGTCAGCCCAGGGCGTTTCCCATGAAACACCTGCCAAGCCGGCAGGTGCTGAGACATCGCGCGCTGCACAGAGATGAGGCGCCTGAGCTTCAATCGTGCACAATCGATGGAGGAGGGAAGTGTGGCCCGGATGAGAGTACGCGCGGATCTTAGGGCGGAACGTTCCCGGCCCGGCGCGTGGTCAGAGGAGCGTCGAGAGCGCGGCCACGAGGGCGAGGGCGGGGCCAGCGCCGATCAGCAGGGCCCAGGGCCAGCGCAGGGCCGGGCCGCGGTTGTCGTTGCAGGCCCGCGGCGGGCGTGCACGGCGGCGGACGTAGGTCGCGAGCTCGACACGTCCGCGCGCGGCGGGAGGGGACGAGGACAGATCGAGCTTGCGGCAACCGGGCATGGCAGGCGTACAACGATCGCGGATGTTCCATGTTCCGTGGTCCCGCGGCCGCATTCCGATCGGAACGGTGCCGGACCGGCCCGCGTCGGGAGGCTCATCCCGGCAGATCGGCCGCCGTGTAGATGTCCGGGCGATAGACCGCCTCGGCCGCCGCCGCCACGTCGTCGCCGACGGGGATCTGCCCGGAGGCCCGCATCTGCGCCACGAGCCACCGGACGTGTTCCGATCGCGGCGTCTCGGCCGCGGCTCCGAGCCTGAGGTAGTCCGGCGCCGCGCGCTGCAGGCCGGACGCGTCGAGGGTGATGCTGCCGCTCAGGGCGCGGGCGATCAGCCCGGCATCCAGGTTGAGGTAGGCCCGGCGCGCGAGGCGGTGGACGAGTTCGGTCCGGTTGGACGGCTCGGCGCACCAGCGGCCGGCGCTCGCCACCGCCCGCACCAGGGGGACGATCGCGCCCTCCAGCCGGGGCGAAAGGGCCAGAACCTTCTCGGGGGCGTCCGGCGCCACCTCGCAGCCGAGCGCCGCGATGCGTCCGAGCCCGGCCGAGACCGCCACCGCGTTCCACGGCGCGCCGGCGCAGAACCCGTCGACGATCCCGCGGGACAGGGTCTCGACGCTGTACTGCGGCGGGACCACGACGAGCCGGAAGGCCGCCGGATCGAGCCCGCCGGCCTGCGCGAAGAGCCGGAGCTCGTAGGTGTGGCAGGAGAACGGATGGACGGTGCCCAGCGTCAGCGGCCGCCCGGCCGCCTTGCGCTCCCGCGCGGCGCAGGCGAAGGCGCGGGCGACGTCCTCGAGGCGATCGCTCTCGGGCGCCATCGCCGCCCAGAGCCCGGTGGAGAGCGTGATCGCGTTTCCGCTGAGGCTGAGCGAGAGCGGGACGATGATGTCGGAGGGGGGCCCCGAGACCGCCAGCGCGCTCGCCAGCGCCAGCGGCGCCAGCATGTGCGCGGCGTCGAGATGGCCCAGCGCGAGCCGGTCGCGGAGCGTCGCCCAGGAGGGCTCGGCGGTCAGTTCGAGTTCGAGGCCCTCGGAGCGGGCGAATCCCATCTCGTGGGCCACGATCACGGGCGCCGCATCGCAGAGCGGGACGTATCCCAGATGAAGTCTCATCGCGACACCCTCATCCGAGCAGGTCGGCGGCGGTGACGATCGCGCGGGCGATGTCGGCGATCTTGCGCTTCTCGTTCATCGCCTTCTTGCGGAGCTGCTTGTAGGCCTCGTCCTCCGACAGCCCCTTCATGCTCATCAGGATGCCCTTGGCCCGCTCGATCAGCTTGCGGTCGGCAAGCTCCCCGCGCGCCTCCGACAGTTCCCGCTGGAGCCGGGAGAAGGCGTTGAACCGCAGGATCGCGATGTCGAGGATCGGCTTGATCCGCTCCGGCCGCAGGCCGTCCACGACGTAGGCCGAGATGCCCGCATCGACCGCCGCCTGCATCATCGTGGCGTCCGAGCGGTCGACGAACATCGCCACCGGCCGCTCGGCTTGGCGGCCGATGCCGGACATCTGCTCCAGGATGTCCCGGCTCGGGCTTTCCAGGTGGATCACCACCACGTCCGGGGCCAGCGCTGCGACCCGCTCCATCAGGTCGGCGGTATCGGCCATCACCACCACGCGTCCGATGCCGGCGGCGCGCAGACCCTCCTCCAGGATCGCCGCGCGTGCGCGGCTCGGATCGATCACGGCGACGGTGAGGCTGGATTCGGTCATCGGGGCCCGGTGCTGGGCTGCGTCTCGGGGTCCGCCGCGACGGCTGCCCCGGCGGCCCCCGAGACGCAAGCGGCGTGCCCCGTTCGCCCGCCCGTCCCGGCCGCGCAGGCGCAGAGATTTTGCCGCAGGTCGGAATTCTTTGTCACGCGAGGCCCGTTTTTCGGGCCTGATCCCCGCGCCCGGTCGGATACGGACCGGAAAGCAAACGGCCGCGCTTCCGCCGCAAAGGCGGGCTCAACCTGGGTGCAGCGATACGGGCGAGAGGTTCGAAGGATCGGATGCCGAAGCCAGCCCCGCGCGATGCCTTTGATGCCGGCCGCCTGTCCCTGCCCTTCCTGCCGACGCTGGTGACGGCGCTCGCGCTGGGTGCGGCCTCGCTGCTGTGCCGGGAGCCGGTCCCGGCTGCGCCGGTCTCCCCGGCGCCTTCGGCCTCCGTCGAGCCCCACGCCTTCCACGCGGCCCTGCCGGCCGAGGCCGCCCTGCCCCGCCCCCCCGCCGTGCTTGCGTTCGCCCAGCGATACCCCTTGAGCCCCGCTCTGCGCGAACCGAGGGCCGCACCGCCGACCGCCCGGCTCGCCACCGCCGGCCCGATCCGGCACGCCTGCATCGGCCCGCGCTGCTCCGAGGGCGTCCCGCGGCGAACCGATCCCCTCGCCGCGAAGCCGCCGCAGCCGGCCGCAGCCGAGGCGGAGGCCGGCGACGGCCTGCTGCCGGACCTCGCCCTTCCCTTCGCCCCCGCCTTCGCCCCCGCCGCGCGCGTCGCGGGCGAGGCCGCCGCCCTCGTCCGGACCGGCGCCGCCTCGATCGGGGGCACGGTCTCGGTCCTGGTCGAGCGGATGCGCTGAGCCGCGTTCCTACGGCCCTTCGTCACCCTGCAAGACCTCGCTGCAAGACCTCGCACAAGACCTCGGCCGGCGCGCGCTCGGCGCGAGCGTACCCGCAATGTCCCGGGCGGCCTGGACCGCCGAGGTCCATCGACCTAGTTGCACCGCATCGGAGAGGCCCGGCCTTCCGGCCGCGACGGAACCGGTTCATGGCGGCACGCATCGAGGATTACGCCCTCGTCGGCGACGGGCGCACCGCCGCGCTGATCAGCCGGCAGGGCAGCGTCGACTGGCTGTGCTGGCCCCGCTTCGACGCCTCCGCGCTGTTTGCCGCCCTGCTCGGCACCGAGGAGCACGGGTTCTGGCGCGTCGCGCCGGTCGCCGGCCACGTCGAGACCACGTGGGCCTACCGCGAGGGCAGCCTCGTGCTGGAGACCCACCACACGACCCGCGAGGGCGCGGTGCGCGTCATCGACTACATGCCCGCCGGCGACGGATCGCACCTGATCCGCCTCGTCGAGGGACTGCACGGGCGCGTCGCGATGCGCATGGATCTCGCGATGCGGTTCGATTACGGCTCGGCCGTTCCCTGGGTCACCCAGAACGAGCTCGGCGACCTGCGGGCGATCTCGGGTCCGCACAAGGCGGTGCTGCGCACCAAGGCGCCGCTGGAGGGCTCCGGCCAGACCACCGTTTCGGAGTTCACGGTCGGGGCCGGCGAGTCGGTCGCCTTCACCCTGAGCTACGGCGTCAGCCACGAGGACGACCCGCCGCCGATCGAGCCGCGCAAGGTGCTGGCCGAGACCGACCGGTTCTGGCGCGACTGGTCCGGGCGCTGCGCCGCGGGCACGCCCTGGGATGCGATGCTGAAGCGCTCGCTCCTGACGCTCAAGGCGCTGATCTACACGCCGACCGGCGGGATCGTGGCCGCGCCCACCACCTCGCTTCCGGAGGAGCTCGGGGGCGTGCGCAACTGGGACTACCGCTTCTGCTGGCTGCGCGACTCGACCTTCACGCTGCTGGCGCTGATGGACGGCGGTTTCCTCGACGAGGCCCGCGCGTGGCGCGACTGGCTCCAGCGGGCGGTGGCCGGCAACCCGGAGCAGGCCCACATCCTCTACGGCATCGCCGGCGAGCGGCTGCTGCCCGAGATCGAGCTCGACTGGCTGCCCGGCTACGAGGGCTCGAAGCCGGTGCGCGTCGGCAACGCCGCCGTCTCCCAGTTCCAGCTCGACGTCTACGGCGAGCTGTTCGACGCGCTCTACCAGGCGCGGAGCAGGGGCATGCCCACCGACAAGGACGGCTGGCGCGTCGGGCTCGCCATCCTCACGCACCTGGAGAAGGTCTGGAGCGAGCCGGACGAGGGCATCTGGGAGGTGCGCGGCGGGCGCAAGCACTTCGTTCATTCCAAGGTCATGGCCTGGGTCGCCTTCGACCGGGCGATCCGCAGCTACACCGACGCGCCGGACGCGCCGGTCGAGCGCTGGATCGAGATCCGCGACGCGATCCACGCGCAGGTCTGCGAGAAGGGCTTCGACGCCGAGCTCAACAGCTTCGTGCAGTCTTACGGCTCGAAGGCGTTGGACGCGAGCCTGCTGCTCATCGCGCATATGGGCTTCCTGCCCCAGGACGACCCGCGGGTGGTGGGCACCGTCGAGGCGATCGGGCGCGGCCTGATGCGCGACGGCTTCGTCCTGCGCTACGACACGCAAGGGCAGACCACCGACGGACTGCCCGGCGGCGAGGGCGCCTTCCTGCCGTGCACGTTCTGGTACGCCGACAACCTGATCGGGCTCGGGCGCCGCGACGAGGCGCGGGCGATCATCGAGCGCCTGATCGGGATCTGCAACGACCTCGGCCTCGTGTCCGAGGAGTACGACGTGGCGGCCAAGCGGCTGGTGGGCAACTTCCCGCAGGCTTTCACACACGTCGCCCTCGTCAACACCATCCTCAATTACAGCCGGGCTGTAGATCCCGCCGAGGAGCGGAGCATCGAGGCCGGCGGGATCGGGCCGGCCCGGGCGCCGGGCCCGCGGGCCCGGAACTTGCGCAGGGTCGCGACGGGCGCCGCGTCGCACTGACGACAACGGGGAAGACGACACCATGAGCGGAGCAGACAGCGCGCCCAAGACGGCGCTTTCCGAGATCGACAAGCTCTCGATCGACACGATCCGGACGCTGGCGATCGACGCGGTGCAGAAGGCCAACTCCGGCCACGCCGGCGCGCCGATGGCGCTGGCCCCGGTCGCCTACACCCTGTGGAACCGCTACCTGCGCTACGACCCGGCCCATCCCCACTGGCCGAACCGCGACCGCTTCGTGCTCTCCTGCGGCCACGCCTCGATGCTGCTCTACGCGCTGCTGCATCTGGCCAACGTGGCGGAAAAGGACGGCGGCAACGCGCCCGCCGTGCGGCTGGAGGACATCAAGACCTTCCGCCAGCTCGACAGCCGCACGCCGGGGCACCCGGAATACCACTTCACCACCGGCGTCGAGACCACCACCGGGCCGCTCGGCCAGGGCGTGGCGAACTCCGTCGGCATGGCGATGGGCGGCCGCTTCCTCGGCGAGCGCCTGAACCGGCCCGGCCTGCCGCTGTTCGACTACAACGTCTACGCGATCTGCTCGGACGGCGACCTGATGGAGGGCGTCGCCTCCGAGGCCGCCTCGATCGCGGGCCACCTGCGCCTGGCAAACCTCTGCTGGATCTACGACAACAACACCATCACCATCGAGGGCCACACCGAACTCGCGTTCAGCGAGGAGATCGCGACGCGCTTCCTCGCCTACGGGTGGCAGGTGCTGCGGGTCGCCGACGCCAACGACGTGCCGGCGATCGCCCACGCCCTGGAGACCTTCCTCGGGTCCGGCGACCGGCCGACGATCATCATCGTCAACTCGATCATCGGCTTCGGCGCGCCCAAGAAACAGAACACCTCCAAGGCCCATTCCGACGCGCTGGGCGAGGACGAGGTCAAGGGCGCCAAGCGCGCCTACGGCTGGCCGGAGGATGCGGTGTTCCTGGTGCCGGACGGCGTCCATGAGAACTTCGCCGACGGCATCGGCAAGCGCGGCGCGGGCCTGCGCGACGCGTGGCTCGGCCTCCTGAACACGGCGCGTGAGCGCGATGCGGCCCACGCCGAGGACCTCGACGCGTTCCTGGAAGGGCGCCTGCCGGAGGGCTGGGACCGGGACATCCCGGTGTTCGAGCCCGACGCCAAGGGGATCGCGACGCGCGAATCCTCGGGCAAGGTGCTCAACGCCATCGCGCAGCACGTGCCGTTCATGCTCGGCGGCTCGGCCGACCTGGCACCGTCGAACAAGAGCAACCTCACCTTCGAGGGGGCCGGCTCGCTCACCCCGTTCGAGCCGGGCGGGCGCAACATCCACTTCGGGGTGCGCGAGCACGCGATGGGCTCGATCGTGAACGGCCTCGGGCTCTCGGGGCTACGCGCCTACGGCGCGACCTTCCTGGTCTTCGTCGACTACATGCGGCCGCCGGTGCGGCTCGCCTCGCTGATGGAACTGCCGATCTTCCACATCTTCACCCACGACTCGATCGGCGTCGGCGAGGACGGCCCGACCCACCAGCCGGTGGAGCAGTTGCTCTCCTTGCGCTGCATCCCCGGCCTCGTCACCCTGCGCCCGGCCGACGCCAACGAGGTCGCGGAAGCCTACAAGGTCATCTTCTCGCTGAAGGACCAGCCGGCGGTGCTGGCGCTCTCGCGCCAGCCGCTGCCGACGGTCGACCGCACCAAGTTCGGGAGCGCGGCGGGCGTCGCCAAGGGCGCCTACGTGCTCGCGGGCGGCGACGCGACGCCTGCGGTGATCCTGATCGGATCGGGCTCCGAGGTGCAGCTCTGCATGCAGGCCTACGAGGCGCTGACGGCGGAAGGGATCAAGGCGCGCGTCGTCTCGATGCCGTCCTGGGACCTGTTCGAGCGGCAGGACGAGGCCTACCGCAACGGCGTCCTGCCGCCGGACGTGCTGGCGCGGGTCGCCGTCGAGCAGGGCTCGGTGATCGGCTGGGACCGCTACGCGGGATCGTCCGGCGCGATCATCGGCATGTCGACCTTCGGTTCGTCCGCCCCGATCAAGGACCTCCAGGCGAAGTTCGGGTTCACGCCCGAGAAGGTGCTCCAGGCCGCCCGCGACCAGATCGCCAAGCACACGCGTTGACGTCCGAGGCGGGGGTCCCCTCTCCCGTTCGGGAGAGGGACAGGGTGAGGGATGAGAACTGTCCGGAGAGGTCACGCCCCTCACCCCAACCCTCTCCCCATGGGAGAGGGGGCCCGGCGGCCCCACGTAAGCATCCGGACGCACGACCGCGCCGCCACGCGTTGCGCGCTCCCCCGACACGGCAAGGATGATCGACATGAACGCGCTCAAGGCCCTGCACACGGAACAGGATCAGGCGGTCTGGCTCGACTTCGTCGCCCGCGGCTTCATCGCCAAGGGCGAGCTGAAGGCGCTGGTCGAGAACGACGGCCTGCGCGGCGTCACCTCGAACCCGTCGATCTTCGAGAAGGCGATCGGGCATTCCGACGAGTACGACGCCAGCCTGAAGGCGGTGCAGGAGGCGGGCGACGCCCGCGTCATCGACCTCTACGAGGGGCTCGCCATCGCCGACATCCAGGCGGCGGCCGACGTGCTCCGCCCCGTCTACGAGGCGAGCGACGGGGCCGACGGCTACGTCAGCCTCGAAGTCTCGCCCTACCTCGCCCTCGACACCGAGGCCACGCTCGAGGAGGCCCGCAGGCTCCACAAGGCGGTGGCCCGCGACAACCTGATGGTGAAGGTGCCCGCGACCCCCGAGGGCATCCCGGCGATCCGGCAGCTCACGGCGGAGGGCATCTCGATCAACGTCACCTTGCTGTTCTCGCAAGGGGAGTACGAGAAGGT
The DNA here is from genome assembly GCF_964242245.1 of uncultured Methylobacterium sp. Taxonomy (NCBI): domain Bacteria; kingdom Pseudomonadati; phylum Pseudomonadota; class Alphaproteobacteria; order Hyphomicrobiales; family Methylobacteriaceae; genus Methylobacterium; species uncultured Methylobacterium sp. The sequence continues at coordinate 50,292 of NZ_CAXTBY010000008.1, forward strand.
CGCCCGCGCCTTCGTCGAGGGGCTCGACGCGCGTGCGAAGAACGGCGGCGACGTCTCGCGGATCGCGAGCGTTGCGAGCTTCTTCATCAGCCGCATCGACGTGCTCGCCGACAAGCTCCTGGACGAGAAGATCGGGCAGGCCAACGACCCGGACCAGAAGGCCGCCCTGGAGCGCCTCAAGGGCAAGGTCGCGATCGCCAACGCCAAGCTCGCCTACCAGCGCTACAAGGCGGTCTTCGCCGAGCCGAAATGGACGGCGCTGGCCGACAAGGGCGCCAAGGCGCAGCGCCTGCTCTGGGCCTCGACGGGCACCAAGAACAAGGCCTATCGCGACGTGGTCTACGTCGAGGAGCTGATCGGCCCGAACACCGTCAACACCATGCCGCCCGCCACCATGGACGCGTTTCGCGATCACGGCGCGGTGCGCAACGCGATCGAGGAGGACGTGGCCGGCGCCGAGGCCGTGATGGCGGCTCTGGCGCGGGCTGGGATCGACATTGAGGCGGTGGCCAAGCAACTGGTCGAGGAGGGCGTGCAGCTCTTCATCGACGCCGCCGACAAGCTGCTCGGCGCGGTCGCGGGCAAGCGCGTGGCGCTGCTCGGGCATCGCCTCGACCACCAGAGCCTGAAGCTCGGCGAGGCGCTCGCCGCCGAGACCGGCAAGACCGTCGAGGCGTGGCGCGCGAGCGGCGCGATCCGCCGGTTCTGGGCGCACGACACCAGCGTGTGGTCGGGTGCCGACGAGGACAAGTGGCTCGGCTGGCTGCGCATCGTCGAGGACGAGCTGGAGCACGCCGACGATTACGCGGCGCTCGCCTCCTGGGTGAGGACCCAAGCGTTCAGCGACGTGGTGGTGCTCGGCATGGGCGGCTCCAGCCTCGGGCCGGAGGTGCTCGGCCTGACCTACGGCCGCCGTGAGGGCTTCCCGAAGCTCAGCATCCTCGATTCGACCAACCCCGACGAGGTGCGGGCGCTGGAATCCGCCCTCGACCTGCCGCGCACGCTGTTCATCGTCGCCTCGAAGTCCGGCTCGACGCTCGAGCCCAACGTGTTCCGCGACTATTTCCTGGCGCGGATGAAGGCAGTCGTTGGCGACAAGGCGGGAGATCATTTCCTGGCGGTCACCGACCCTGGTTCGGCCATGGAGCAGGCCGCCAAGTCCGATAACTTTAAGAAAATCTTCCACGGCGTGCCGTCGATCGGCGGGCGCTACTCGGTGCTCTCGGCCTTCGGGCTGGTGCCGGCGGCCTGCATCGGCATCGACGTGCGCGATGTCCTGGAGCGGGCGCGGATCATGGTCCGCTCCTGCGGCCCGGCTGTGCCGCCGACCGAGAACCCCGGCGTGCTGCTGGGCGCGGCGATGGGCACCGCGGGCTTGGCCGGGCGCGACAAGGTGACGATCGTCGCCTCGCCGCCGATCGCGAGCTTCGGAGGATGGGCCGAGCAGCTCATCGCGGAATCGACGGGCAAGCAGGGCAAGGGCCTGATCCCGATCGACGGCGAGCCGATCGACGTGCCGGCGGTCTACGGGCACGACCGCCTGTTCGTGTACCTGCGGCTCGACGGCCACGCCGACGAGCGCCAGGACGAGGCCCTGCGCAGCCTGGAGCGCGAGGGCCATCCGGTGGTGCGGATCACCCTCGACACGGTCGAGCAACTGCCCCAGGAGTTCTTCCGCTTCGAGATGGCCACCGCGGTGGCGGGCGGCGTGCTCGGCATCAACCCGTTCGACCAGCCCGACGTCGAGGCGAGCAAGATCGAGACGAAGAAGCTGTTCGAAGCCGCCGAGGCGAGCGGATCGCTGCCCGCCGAGACGCCGCTGTTCGAGGACGACGCCTTCGCGCTCTACGCGGACCCGAAGAACGCCGACGCCCTTCCCCAGGCCCACGACGGCCTTGAGGCGGCCGTGGCGGCGCAAGTCGGCCGCCTCAAGGCGGGCGACTACTTCGCGCTCTTGGCCTACGTGCCCCGCAACGCGGCCAACGCGGCGACCCTGCAGCGGGCCCGGCTCGCCGTGCGGGACGCGAAGCACGTGGCGACCTGCCTGGAATTCGGCCCGCGCTTCCTGCACTCGACGGGGCAGGCCTACAAGGGCGGACCGGCGAGCGGCGTCTTCCTCCAGATCACCGCCGATCCGGCGCACGATCTCGCGATCCCTGGACGCAAGCTCGGCTTCGGCACGGTGGTTGCTGCGCAGGCGCGCGGCGACGTCTCGGTGCTCGCCGAGCGCGGGCGCCGCGCCCTGCGGGTGCACATCAAGGGCGGCGACGTGGCGGCGGGACTGAAGCGGATCGCGGCGGCACTGACGGCGGCGGTGGGATAGCCGAGGACCGCTGGTCGGGTGTCGGGTCGATGCGGCAGGTGTTCAGGAGCGAGAAAACAATGCAACTCGGCATGATCGGCCTCGGCCGGATGGGCGGCAACATCGTCCGGCGGCTCCTGCGGGAAGGACACACCGCGGTGGTCTTCGACCAGAGCCCGGGGGCGGTCGCGGCCCTGGTCGAGGCCGGCGCGGTCGGCGCCGACAGCCTGGAAGATTTCGTCGCCAAGCTCGACCTGCCGCGCGCCGCCTGGGTGATGCTGCCGGCCGGCGCGATCACGGAGGCCACCGTGAAGACGCTCGGCGGCCTGATGCAGGCCGACGACGTGATCATCGACGGCGGCAACTCGTTCTACGGCGACGACGTGCGCCGCGCCGGCGAACTGAAGGCCAAGGGCATCCACTACGTCGATGTCGGCACGTCCGGCGGCGTGTGGGGGCTGGAGCGCGGCTACTGCATGATGATCGGCGGCGCCGCGGCGGCCGTCGACCGCCTCGATCCGATCTTCAAGACCCTGGCGCCGGGCATCGGCGACATCCCGAAGACGCCGGGCCGCGAGGGCCGCGACCCCCGGGCCGAGGAGGGCTACATCCATGCCGGTCCGAGCGGGGCCGGCCACTTCGTCAAGATGATCCACAACGGCATCGAGTACGGCCTGATGCAGGCCTACGCCGAAGGATTCGACATCCTCAAGCACGCCGACTCCGAGAACCTGCCGCCCGAGCGCCGGTTCGACCTCAACCTCGGCGACATCGCCGAGGTTTGGCGCCGGGGCAGCGTGGTGTCGTCGTGGCTGCTCGACCTCACCGCGAGCGCGCTCGCGGGCGACGAGCACCTCGACGGCTTCTCCGGCTACGTCGAGGATTCCGGCGAGGGGCGCTGGACGATCAACGCGGCGATCGAGGAATCCGTGCCGGCCACCGTGCTCTCGAACGCGCTCTACCGCCGCTTCCGCTCCCGTGAGCAGGCGAGCTACGCCGACAAGATGCTCTCGGCGATGCGGAAGGGCTTCGGTGGCCACCAGGAGCCCAAGGCGTAGATGGCGATCGCCCTGCCGGCCGGCGCCGAAATCCTGCCCGATCCCGACGCCTTGGCCCGGGCAGCCGCGGACCGCCTGATCGCGGTCTGCGCGGCCGCGCCGGCCGAGCGCATCGCGGTCTGCCTGTCCGGCGGCTCGACGCCCAAGCGCCTCTACGAACGTCTCGCCGGCCCGGACTACGTGGGGCGCGTGCCGTGGGGGCGCGTTCACTGGTTCTTCGGCGACGACCGGGTGGTGCCCTGGGACGACGCGCGCAGCAACGTCCGCATGGTGCGCGAGGCCTTCGGCCACGGCGCGCCGGTTCCGGCGACGCACCTGCACCTCATCCCCTCCGACGCGGGCGCGGAGACCGGCGCGGCCGCCTACGCGCGCGCGCTGCTGGACTTCTACGGCGCGGACAGGCTCGATCCGGGCCGGCCGCTGTTCGACCTCGTCCTGCTCGGGCTCGGCGAGGACGGCCACACCGCCTCGCTGTTCCCGGGCAAGCCGGCGCTCGCGGCCGAGGCGCTGGCCGCCCCGGTGCCGGAGGCGGGCCTGGCGCCGCACGTGCCGCGCATCACCCTGACCTTCCCGGCGCTCGCCTCCTCCGCCCTGGTGCTGTTCCTGGTCGCCGGAGCGGGCAAGCGCGACGCCCTCCGCAGGCTCAGCGCCGGCGAGGACCTGCCGGCAGGCCGCGTCACCAGCCTCGGCCGCGTCGTCTGGATGGTGGATGCGGCCGCAGCCGACGCCTGAGCCGATGCAGGTTCGGCCGGTGCGGGCGGCCTTGGGCGTCAACGGCCCGCATGCGAAGTTGGCGGGGCGCAGGATTCCGTTCACGCATACGAGGTATGTAACTCCCCAAGCCAAGTTGCGGCCGCTAAACTCAAGCCTCAACGCGGTACCCGCACCCGAAGTCGAGGTGCGCGGATGAGCCGGGGATACGTCGTTCGATGCGTGCGGACACGCTGGTTCTGTTCACCGACCAGACCGACCGCAGCGCTGTCCTCGCCGAGACCCTCGACCAGATCGCCCCGTGCCGGGTTCTGTCGGTGGGGGATACCGATGCGAACGGCGCCTGTCTCGGCCTCGTCGCCGATGTCGACCTGCTCCGGCCCGCAACGGTCCGCGGGTTGCGCACGCTGCTCGCGACCGTCCGTCGTCCGGGCCTGCCCTTCATCTGTCTCACCCGTCGGATGGGAAACCGCAGCCTTGCCGAGGCCCGCGCGCTGGGCGCCGGCCTGAGCCTTCCCGTGGACACGGCCCCGGAGACGGTGGCCGAGGCCCTGCTGGCCCATCTCCAGCCCCCGCGCTCGATCCGTGAGGCGAAGGTCGCCCGCGGCGTCGATCGGGCCGGCACGGCCCTGACCCGCCTGCTCGACACGGCACGCGCCCACGACACCGTCGATGCCGCGACCGTCGAGGGTGGCCTCGGTCCGATCCTCACCGCGGTCGGCGCGGGCGGGCTCGCCTGCTGGCTCGACACCGTGCGAAGCTACGACGACGGCACCTATCAGCACTGCCTGCTGGTGGCGGGGCTCGCCGCGCGGTTCAGCATCGATCTCGGCTTCTCCGCGGCCGATCAGCAGCAATTGGTGCGCGCCGCCCTCGTCCACGATGTCGGCAAGGCCCGCATCCCGCTCGACATCCTGAACAAGCCCGGCCGCCTCGATCCGGACGAGGTCGCGATCATGCGCACGCACGCCGGGCTCGGCCACGAGATCCTCGTCGCCGCCGGCGGCTTCGACGCGCCGACCCTCGCGGTGGTGCGCCATCACCACGAGATGCTCGACGGCTCGGGGTATCCGGACGGTCTCGCCGGCTCGGAGATCGGGGACATCGTCCGCCTGACGACGATCTGCGACATCTACGCCGCGCTCGTGGAGCGACGGCCCTACCGCGCGCCGATGCGGAGCGCGGACGCGATGGCCGTGCTGACGGGCATGGCGGGCAAGCTCGACGCGGCCCTGGTCAGGGCCTTCGCGCGCACCGTCGCGAAGACCTGATCGATCCTAAAGCATTTTCCAGCGAGGTGGTGACCGGGTTGCGTAAAGAAAATGCGACCTCACAAGGGGATAGAGCACCTTCCGTGATCCAAGGATCATGGAAGGTGCTCTAGCGCGTGGCTTGCCGCCCGCGGCATCGCGGGCCGGTGCCCCGCATCGCCAGCGCGGGTTCGGCGTGGCAGGATTGCGGGATGACAGCCTTCCTCGCCGTTCGGGCGGCCGCCCTCGCCTGCGCCTGCCTCGGCGCGCTCGCCGCGCCCGCGAGGGCCGAGGACGGCCCGGAGATCGTCTGGCCGGACCCGGCCGGCGGCCTCGCGATCCGGCGTCCGTTCGGGGCGTCCGAGATCGTCCTGCGCCTGTCGTCGCGCAACGCCGGCGCCGTCGACAGCCTGACCTGGGCCGGCACCGAATTCGTCAACAGCTTCGACCACGGCCGCGAACTGCAATCGGCCTCCGCCTTCGATGCGTACGGCGAGTGCCTCAACCCGACCGAGGCGGGCAGCGCCGCCGACGGCACGGGCGGCCGCAGCACCAGCCTGCTGACGGGTCTGCGCCACGGCCGGGCCTGGGTCGAGGCCGAGACGCGGATGGCCTACTGGCTGGCGCCGGGGCAGACCTCCGCGGGCTGCGCCCGCGGCGCCGGCCCTTATTCCGGCGCGCTGTCCGAGCACACCCTGCGCAAGCGCGCGGCGGTCGGCCTGCCCGGCATCCCGAACGCGATCGAGATCCAGGCGAGCTTCGATCTGCCCCACGCCTACGACTCCGCGACCTTCGAGGTGCTGACGGCCTACATGCCGCCCGGCTTCTCGCAGTTCTGGACCTTCGATCCGAGGAACCGCACCCTGGCGCCCCTCTCGCACGATTCCGGCGAGCAGGGCCTGCCCGTCATCCTGGCGACGCCGGACGGAAGCCGGGCGATGGGCGTCTGGAGCCCCGGACTGCCGCAGCCCGGCCGGCCCAACCTCGGCTACGGCCGCTTCGACTTCGCCGCGCTGCCCGGTGCCGGCAACGCCACGGTGAAGTGGAACTGCGTGTTCCGCGAGGCGGCCCCCGCCGCCGGGCCGCACGACTACGCCTGCTACGCGGTGATCGGATCGCTCGCCGACGTGCAGGCCGGCATGGCCGCGCTGGCGAACGGGCCGCCGTGACGGGCGCGTCGTGCCGCAGGCTTCTGCGGCGTGATGACGCTGGGGGCTGACAGGCGCGTCGCTAGGTCGGTTAGGGGGTACGGCACCCACCATGGGCGCTCCACCGGAACGGGGCTGAGGCGAACGGATGCGTCAGGCACTTTGCGGGCTGCTCGTCCTTGCAGCCCTGGTCGCCGCGTCCCGGGTTGATCCGGCATCGGCGCAGGCGGGCGCCGCGCCCCCCTTCGTCTTCACCGGCATCCCGGACCAGGACGAGAGCCGCCTCGTCGAGCGCTTCGGCAGGGTCGCGGCCTACCTCGAGGGCAGGCTCGGCGTGCCGGTGAAATACATCCCGGTGAAGAACTATCCCGCCGCGGTCACCGCCTTCACCAACGGGCAGGTGCAGCTCGCGTGGTTCGGCGGCTTCACCGGCGTCCAGGCCCGCAGGGCGGTGCCGGGCTCGGCCGCGATCGCGCAAGGGGCGGAGGACGCGGCCTTCAAGACCTACCTCATCGCCAACGTCAGGACCGGCCTGAAGCCGTCCGCCGACCTGCCCCCGGCCATCGCCGGCAGGACCTTCACCTTCGGCTCGCGCGCCTCGACCTCCGGCCGCCTGATGCCGGAATACTTCATCCGGCAGGCGTTTCCCGGCAAGACCCCGGAGCAGGTCTTCGCGCGGGTGGGATTCTCGGGCGACCACAGCCGCACGATCCAGCTCGTGCAGTCCGGCGCCTTCGAGGTCGGGGCGGTCGACTACGCGGTCTGGGACCTCGACGCCAAGGCCGGCAAGGTCGATCTCGGGGCGGTCACGGTGATCTGGGAGAGCCCGACCTTCCCCGACTACCAGTGGACGGTGCGCGGCGACGTCGACGCGCGCTACGGGGCCGGTTTCACCGAGCGTCTGAGGGCCGCGCTGATCGGTATCGCCGACCCGGCGATCCTGGAGCCGTTCGGCCGCTCGAAGTTCGTTCCCGTCGACAACGCCGCCTACGATTCGCTGATCAAGGTCGGTGCCTCGACCGGCCTCCTCGACTGACCGGCGGTGGGCGCGCCCGCGATCCGGCTCGCGAATGCGGCCGCCGCCTACGACGGCCGCCCGGTTCTCTCCGGCATCGACCTCACCATCCGCGCCGGCGAGCGGGTCGCGCTGATGGGCCGCTCGGGCGCCGGCAAGTCCACGCTGATCGGGCTGATCCGGGCGCAGGCGCCCGAGCGCGTCGCCCTGGTGCCGCAGGCGGCGGCGCTGGTCGGCACGCTCTCGGTGTTCCACAACGTCTACATGGGCCGGCTCGACCGCCGCTCGACCCTGCACAACCTGCGCACCCTCGCCTTCCCCGCCGCCGCCGACATCGCCGAAATCCGCGCCGTGCTGGCCCGCGTCGGGCTTGCCGAGGCGCTGCGCGCCAAGGCCGGCGCCCTGTCCGGCGGCCAGCAGCAGCGGGTCTCGGTCGCCCGCGCGCTCTACGACGGCCGGCCGATCCTCGCGGCCGACGAGCCGGTCTCGGCGCTCGACCGCGCGCAGGGGGCCGCGGTGCTCGCCGAGATGGCCGCCGGCCACGAGACCCTGGTGGTCGCCCTCCACGACGTGGCGCTCGCGCTCGACCACACCGACCGGATCGTGGTGCTGGAGGCCGGGCGCATCGTCCTCGACGCCCCCGCGCGCGACCTCGACGCGGCGGCGCTCGCGCCGTTCTACCAAGCCGCGGCGTGATCGGGCTGCGCCGCCCGGCGCCGGGCTACGCCGCGGTCAGCCGCTGGTTCGCGGGCGGCGCGGTCGCGGCCCTGTGGCTTGCCGACCTGCGCGTCACCAGCCTCGACCCGTGGGCGGATCTCCGGCGCCTGCTCGGCGGCCTGATCCGACCCGACCTCCTCTCCGTCGAGGGCTGGAGCGTCGTCCACACCGTGGCCTTCGCGGTGCTCGGCGTGACGCTGGGCGCCGGCGCCGGCTTCCTCCTGGCGATCCCGTTTTCCCGCTCGCGCACCGTGCGCGTCGCCTGCGCCGGCCTGCGGGCGGTGCACGAATTGTTCTGGGCGCTCATCCTGATGCAGGTGTTCGGGCTCTCGGCCACCACGGGAATCCTCGCCATCGCGCTGCCCTATGCCGGTATCTGCGCCAAGGTCTATTCCGAGATCATCGAGGAGGCGGACCTTGCCGCTTTGCGCGTCCTGCCCGTCGGCACCGGCGCCGTCTCGGCCTTCCTCTACGCCCGCCTGCCGGAGGTGGGGAAAGCCTTCCGGCACTACACCCTCTACCGGTTCGAGTGCGCCATGCGCTCGACCCTGGTGCTCGGCTTCATCGGCCTGCCGACCATGGGCTTCTACCTCGAATCCGCCTTCCGGCAGGGGCGCTACGCCGAGGCCGGCGCGTTGCTCGCCGTGTTCTACGCCCTGATCGGCACCCGACGGCTCTGGGTCCGCGCGGGAAGCGTGCCGCTCCTCGTCGTCGCGAGCGCGCTGGCGCTGCCGGCGACGATCGGCGCGACGGATGTGGCCGCGAGCCTCGCGCGCTTCCTCACCCACGATATCGTGCCGGCGCCGCTGCGCGCCGGGTCCGTCCTCGATCCGGAGACCCCGGCCCGTCTCTGGGCGTGGTTCCGGCCGATCCTGACCGGACAGATCCTGCCCGGCGCGGTGCAGACGCTGGTGCTGGCGCAGATCGCGCTCCTGGCGACGGCGCTCGGCGCCCTCGTCCTGTTCCCCCTGGTCTCGCGGCGCTTCTCCGGCCGGCTGGGGTCTCTGGCCGGCCGCGTGCTCCTCGTCGTCGTGCGCTCGACGCCCGAGTACATGCTGGCCTACGTGCTGCTCCAGATGCTGGGACCCTCGATGCTGCCGGCGATCATCGCGCTCGCGGTCCACAACGCGGGCATCGTCGGCTACCTGATGGGCCGCCACGCCGATGCCCTGCCCTACCGGGCGGACGCGCCCCGCGGCCTCAATCTCTACGCCTACGAGACCGTGCCGCGGCTCTACGGGCAGTTCCTCGCCTACCTGCTCTACCGCTGGGAACTGATCCTGCGCGAGAGCGCGATCCTCGGCATCCTCGGCGTGGCGACGCTCGGGTACCACGTCGATGCGGCGATCTCGGAACTGCGCCTCGACGTGGCCGCGGTGCTGATCGCGGCCACCGCCGCCATGACGGTCGCGGTCGATGCCGCCTCGCGGGCGCTGCGGCGGTCCCTGCGCATCAACACCCTTCCGGTGCGGCTCTCCCAGCTGGTACGGTCCGACCCATGCTGACCTGTGCGATCCTCGACGACTACCAGGGCGTCGCCGCGGCGATGGCGGACTGGTCGTCGCTGCCGAACGTGGCCGTGCGCCCGTTCCGCGAGCATGTCGCCGCGCAGGACGCCCTCGTCGCGGCGATCGCCGATTGCGAGATCGTGGTGATCATGCGCGAGCGCACGCCGTTTCCGGCCGACCTGTTCGCGCGCCTGCCGCGGCTGAGGCTCCTCGTCACCACTGGCATGCGCAACGCCGCGATCGATCTGGCCGCTGCGGGCGCGCACGGGGTGGTCGTATGCGGCACCGCGAGCCATCCCGAGCCGCCGGTGGAACTGACCTGGGCGCTCATCCTGGCGCTCGCCCGCCGCATCGTGCCCGAGGCGAACGCGCTGCGGGCGGGCGGACCGTGGCAGGGGACGATCGGGACCGACCTCGCCGGCCGCCGCCTCGGCCTCCTGGGCCTCGGCAAGGTCGGCGCCCGCGTCGCCCGGATCGGGCAGGCCTTCGGGATGACGGTGAGCGCCTGGAGCGAGAACCTCACGGCCGAGCGCGCGGCGGCCGAAGGCGCCACGCTGGCGGCCTCGAAGGCTGCGTTGCTGGCCGACAGCGACGTGGTCTCGATCCACCTCGTGCTCGGTGCCCGCACCCGCGGCCTGATCGACGCCGCGGCGCTTGCGGCGATGCGGCCCCACGCCCTCCTGATCAACACCGCGCGGGCGGCGATCGTCGACGAGGCCGCGCTCCAGGCCGCCCTGCGCGCGGGCCGGATCGGCGGGGCCGGGCTCGACGTGTTCCCGGTCGAGCCGCTTCCCGCGGACTCGCCCTGGCGCAGCCTGCCCAACCTCGTGGCCACGCCCCATCTCGGCTACGTCACCGAGCGCAACTACCGCACCTACTTCCCCGAGATCGTCGCCGACATCCGCGCCTTCCTCGACGGCGCCCCGATCCGCATCATCGCGTGAGGTGACCGGGGCGACGGCGCCGGTGCGGTCGGCTACCTCAGGCGTTGCGCCGCCCAGGCGATGTGGTCGTCCATGAAGCTGGAGATGAAGAAGTAGGAGTGGTCGTAGCCCTCGCGCATGTTGAGCGTGAGAGGGATGCCGGCCGCCGCGCACGCCTCCTGGAGCAGCCACGGCCGCAGGCCATCCTGCAGGAAGCTGTCGGCCGCGCCCTGGTCGACGAGGATCTCGGGGAAGCGGTGCCCGTCCGCGATCAGCGCCGTCGCGTCGTAGGCGCGCCACGCGGCCTCGTCCGTCCCGAGGTACTTCTCGAAGGCCGGCCGCGACCAGCCGGCCGTGGAGGGCTGGACGATCGGCGCGAAGGCGGAGCAGGACTTGAAGCGGCCGGGGTTCCGCAGCGCGATCGTCAGGGCGCCGTGCCCGCCCATCGAGTGCCCGAAGATGCCCTGCCGGCTCATGTCGGCGGGGAAGTTCGCAGCGACCAGCGCCGGCAGCTCCTCCGTGACGTAGCTCCACATCCGATAGTTCTTGTCATAGGGCGCCTGCGTCGCGTCGAGATAGAAGCCGGCGCCCGAACCGAACTGCCAGTTGCCGGCCTCGTCGGGAATCCCTTCGCCGCGGGGGCTCGTGTCCGGCGCCACGACGATCACGCCGTGGCGGGCGGCGGCCTGCCGGTACTCGCCCTTGTCCATGACGTTGGCGTGGGTGCAGGTCAGGCCGGAGAGATACCACAGCACCGGCACTGGGCCTGACGCGGCCTGCGGCGGCACGAAGACCGCGAAGGTCATCGCGCATCCGGTGGTCGCGGCATCGTGCCGGTACACGCCCTGGACGCCGCCGTGCGAGAGGGCCTTCGAGACGGTTTCCATGCGGTGATCTCCTGCTCGGAAGCTCAAGGTCCCGCTCCGGGGCCAATGGTCAGCGCTACGTCGGGGCTCATGACCCAGTCTCACGGGTCATGAACCCGTGTGGTCCGGCGGAAAGGCGCAACGCGCGCCCTCTCCCGCACGGGAGAGGGGGCGCGTTGCGCCGACAGCGATTTTCCGGCAATCCAGTCTCAGTACAAGACGACGGAGCGGATCGACTTGCCCTCGTGCATCAGGTCGAAGCCGTGGTTGATCTCATCGAGCGGCATGGTGTGGGTGATCAGGTCGTCGATGTTGATCTTGCCCTCCATGTACCAGTCGACGATCTTCGGCACGTCGGTGCGGCCCCTGGCGCCGCCGAAGGCCGAGCCCTTCCAGACGCGGCCGGTGACGAGCTGGAACGGGCGGGTTGCGATTTCGCGGCCGGCCTCCGCCACGCCGATGACGATCGACTCGCCCCAGCCGCGATGGCAGCATTCGAGCGCCTGACGCATCACGTTGACGTTGCCGGTGCAGTCGAACGTGAAGTCCGCGCCGCCCCCGGTGAGGTCGACGAGCGCCTGCACGACCTTGTCGTTGCCGACCTCCTTCGGGTTGACGAAGTGAGTCATGCCGAACTTCCGCGCCATGGCCTCCTTGTCCGGGTTGATGTCGACGCCGATGATCTTGTCGGCGCCCACCATCCGGGCGGCCTGGAGCACGTTGAGACCGATGCCGCCTAAGCCGAACACCACGACGTTGGCGCCGGGCCAGACCTTCGCCGTGTAGATCACCGCGCCGACGCCGGTGGTGACGCCGCAGCCGATGTAGCAGACCTTGTCGAAGGGCGCGTCCTCCCGGATCTTCGCCAGCGCGATCGCCGGCAGCACCGTGAAGTTCGAGAACGTCGAGCAGCCCATGTAGTGGTAGACGGTGTTCGCGCCCGGGCTGCCGCCGGTGGAGGTGCAACTGAAGCGGCTGGTGCCGTCCGGCATCACGCCCTGCCCCTGCGTCGCGCGGATCGCGGTGCAGAGATTGGTGCGCCGCGACAGGCAGGACTTACAGTTGCGGCATTCCGGCGTGTAGAGCGGGATGACGTGGTCGCCGACCTTCAGCGTCGTGACGCCGGCCCCGACCTCGCGGACGATGCCCGCCCCCTCGTGGCCGAGGATCGCCGGGAACTTGCCCTCCGAATCGAGGCCCGAGAGGGTGTAGGCGTCGGTGTGGCAGATGCCGGTGGCCATCACCTCGACGAGCACCTCGCCCGCGCGCGGTCCCTCGATGTCGATGGTCTCGATGGTGAGCGGCGCCTTCGCCTCCCACGCCACGGCTGCGCGCGTCTTCATGTCGGTTCCTCATGCCGGGCCGGTGTCCGGGCGGCCCGACCGGCGCCGACGTCTCGGCCCGAGACGAAACGGCGATCCGGACGGCCCGAAGCTCTGGACGGGTGATGATGGTAACCGGACCGGGATGCAACGGCAAAGCATGGCCGCCGCAGCGGAATTCGACCGCTGCGGAGATCGTACTTCCGCTCGGTGCTCCGCGCGAGACTGCTCCCGGGGTCCGTTCGATCGCCGTGAACGGATGCCGAGGCGCCCTCAGCCGACGTCGAAGCCCTCGATGTCGAGGGAGAGCCGCGCGCGAAACACCACCTGCCGGCCTTCGTCCCGGACGATGGCGAGGTAGTCCTGCCGGTCCGGCACCGGCGCGAAGCCTTGGGCGATCTTCGACATGATGCGCACCAGCTTCTCGCGGGCCGCAGCCGCGTCGGGCAGATCGAAGCCTTCGGTGTCGCGCACGAAGTGGGCGCCGTCGTGAAGGTCGATGAAGTAGCGGGGCATTGCGTCCGAGATTCGTGGGAATTTGTCCCACCAAGATACGGCGGCCGCTCTTCAGTGGGTACGATCGTTTGGTCGCAGGGCGTCCCGGTCGGATCGCACGGCGGCGCGCCCGGGGCACCGCACCGACTCTGGGGCGGATTCGAATCTATCAGCCGCGTCGTGGCGTGAACAGACGCGGAGACCGGTCTCGTGCTCACGAAGGGGTGTTGCCGTCCCGTCCGCCTCCCCGCGCGATCGCCTCGGGGGCGCTGATCGCCAGTGTCAGCCGAGCGGGCCGGGCGGGCCACGTCGAACCTGCGTAAACCCGGGCGATGGTTGCGCCCGGCCGACACCGAGGCGATGGTGCAAGTCCGCGCCCATCCGAAGGGCAAGGGCCGCGAGCACGCGCGCCGGCGTTGCTCCGCGGCCACTCAGGGTCACCGTCCCTTCCGGGCGAGGCGCACGCCGCGCGACATGGCCCAAAGGCCTGGAGGCCCGACACCATGGATGCCCTGTCCCTCGCCGCGGACGCCTTCGACCCGCTCGGTGGGCGGCACCTGCTCGACATCGGATGCGGACCCGGCGCGATGGCGGCGGCCCTCGCGGCGCAGGGCGCGCGCGTGACCGGCATCGATCCGGGGGCTGCGGCGATCACGGCCGCCCGCGCGCGGGTGCCGGAGGCGCGCTTCGCGATCGGCTCGGCCGAGGCGCTGCCCTTCACCGACGCCGCCTTCGACGGGGCGGTGATCCTCAACGCCCTGCACCACGTGCCGGACCCACGCGCCGCGCTCGCCGAGGCGGCGCGCGTGGTGCGGCCGGGGTGTCCCGTCGTCGTGGTGGAGCCGCTGGCCGAGGGCAGCTTCTTCGCCGCGCTGAGGCCCATCGAGGACGAGACCGCGATCCGGGCGGTCGCGCAAGGAGCGATCGCCGAGGCCGTCTCGGCCGGCGCTTTCCGCTGCGCGCGGGACGTGACCTTCGTGCGCCGCGAGGTCTTCGACGGCCTCGATGCCTTCCTCGAACGGGTCTCGGTGGTGGACCCGGCACGAAGGGCCGTGATCCGCGACGACGCGGCGGTGATCGCGCGCGCCTTCGAGGCGGCAGCCGGGCGGGACGAGGCGGGCCGCCGCGTGCTGATGCAGCCGCTGCGCGCGCACATCCTCGTGGCGGCCGGGATCGGTCGAGCCAACCCTGCGTGAGGGTCAGGCCCGCGCCTTGGCCAGCCGGTCGAAGGCCAGCAGCTCGGCGAGCAGCGCCGGCATGTCCTTGAGCGCGACCATGTTCGGACCGTCGGACGGCGCAGCGTCGGGGTCGGGATGGGTCTCGATGAACACGCCCGCCACGCCGACCGCCACGGCCGCGCGCGCGAGCACGGCGACGAACTCGCGCTGACCGCCCGAACTCCCCCCCTGCCCGCCCGGCTGCTGCACCGAGTGGGTCGCGTCGAACACCACCGGCGCGCCGCCGGTGACGGAGGCCATGATCGGCAGGCTGCGCATGTCGGAGACCAGCGTGTTGTAGCCGAACGAGGCGCCGCGCTCGGTGACCATCACGTTCGGGTTGCCGGCCTGCGTCACCTTGGCGGCGACGTGGCTCATGTCCCAGGGGGCGAGGAACTGGCCCTTCTTCACGTTGATCGCGCGGCCGGTCCTGGCGGCGGCGATCAGCAGGTCGGTCTGGCGGCAGAGGAAGGCCGGGATCTGGAGCACGTCGATCACCGCGGCCGCGGGCGCGCACTGCTCGGCCGCGTGTACGTCGGTGAGCACGGGCAGACCGTACCGCTCCTTGATCTCGGCGAAGATCGGCAGCGCGTCGGCGAGCCCGATGCCGCGGGCCGCCCCGCCCGAGGTGCGGTTCGCCTTGTCGAAGGAGGCCTTGAACACGAGGCCGAGCCCGAGGGCCGCCGTCATCTCCCGCAGCGCCTCGGCGATCTCCAAGGCGTGGTTGCGGCCCTCGAGTTGGCAGGGTCCGGCGATGAGCGCGAGCGGCAGGTGGTTGCCGAAGGTAACTCCCCCGGCGCGGACGGTTCTCTTCTCGGCTCGGGCGGTCGGACTCGGCATGGTCGAAGGCTTAGCCCGCCGCGCCGCGCCGCGAAAGGCCGGCCTTCCGGCGCGGCGCGGCCGGTCGCGGCACCAGCACGCAGACCGTGCGCGCGCCGGCCAGCGCGTCGTCGCGCGGCCCGGTCTCGCAGCGCAGGGCCGCCCGGCCCGTCGCGCCCTGGCGCGGGGCGTCGGCGAGCAGCGAAGCCTGGTGCAGTTGCAGGGCGAGGACTTCCACGTCCTCGGCCGCGGCGCCGGTGACGGCGCGGGCGGCCCGTCCGATCAGCGCGTAGAAGGTGCGGGCCGGCTCGCGGTCGAGGGAGCCGAACACCATCCGCGCCGGCGCCCGGCAATCGAGACTCACGCGCTCGGCATCGGTGGCGCGGAACACCGCGCGCTGAGCCTCGCGGCCCGCGAGCGAGGCGCCGGTGGCGCGGATCACCGTGGCGGTGAGCCGGTCGCAGGACTCCGCCCGCACGGGCCCCGAGCCGAGCAGGAGGCTCGCGACGAACGCGGCAGCGCCGAGGATGAGCAGGAGATGAGGCGTCAGGCGGGGAGCCAGTCGCCCTTGGATGTGCGGCATACCAGTTGCTGCGGCAGCTCCGTCGTTCCCGCCCCGTCGATCGTTGCCGATCCGTCGGTGCGGCGGCAGATGCGGTTTCCGGCCTCGGCGGTCTGCGTGGGCGCGGATTGCGGTCGAACTGTGATCTCGCGCTTGCGTCCGTCGGAGCCTTGACAGGAGAGGTAGCGCGGCTGGTTGGTCGCCGCCGCCATCTGAGCCTCCCGGATGCGCGCCCTGTCCTGCGCGTCGAGGGCGGTGAGGACGGAGCAGCCGATTCCACCGACGGCGGCGCCGACGGCCGCTCCCGCCAGGGCGCGCCGTCCGCCCCCGGTCGCGGCCCCGATCAGCGTACCGATTACCGCGCCTCCGACCGCGGAGGCGACGCAGCGCCCGACCGCGTCGTCGAGGGGGGCTCCCGCGGCAGCCGTTCTCGCCGGTCCCGTGGTGTTGCACCCGCCCACGAGCAACCCGACGCAGAGGACGCTGCTTAAAGCTCCTGGAACTCGACCAAACATCGCATAGACCCCCAAGCAAGACTTCAGTTTCTTGGTGCAGCGTTCAGAACTGCGAATCCTCGACGCGCTGAATCTCGAAGCGCAGGTCCTCGCGCCGCGCCTGATCAGTGCCCCCGAACACGACTTTGGGATCGGAGATCTTCCCCGACGCCACGCCGCCCTTGAAGGTCAGATCGAGGTTCCGTGCGCCCCCGAACGGCAGCTTCGCCCGGTCGGTCGGCTCGCCCTGCGGGTCCGTGAACCAAGTCTGGGCGAACCGGCCGTCGCCGCGCACCTCGCAGGCCTCGCCCCGACAGAGCATCTTGCCGCCGATCGGCGTGGCCGTGCTCTTCGAGAACGTGGTCTCGATCCAACTGTCGACGAGATCGCCCTGCGCGGTGGCGGCGAGGCGCCCCTGCCGGTCGAACAGGAGCCGCCGCTTGCCACGGAAATGGCTGCAGCAACCGACGAGGCCGCCATGGATGGCACGACGGATGGATTGGCGGACGAGCCGGATGCAGCGGATCACCCTGATCCGTTCCGGTCCGCCGCGCATCTGGCGCGGGCACGGGCCGAGCGAAACGGGAACGGAGCAACCCGTCCGACCGCGGCAGGCACCCGGTCGGATACATCGGGCCACCGGGATGCCGGACTCGGAACCGCTGACCCGGACAACCGCCGGGGTCCAGGTCGTCCGCCCGGATCGAAAAACCGGCCGTCTTAACCGCCGAACGAGTCCGGCTGATCCGAGGCATAATAAATAGGCTTATAGTCCTGCAATTTGATGATCTGATCGGCGGTGACACCCTCGATAGCCTGCCAATCTTGGCATCCCGATCAGACCGCCACTATCGATCATCATGGTGCGTTCCAGAAACGATATCGAGCAATCGGAAATGAACTTCATTTTCTCCGGGCTTGTCATCATCAATACTCAATTTATCTGACGCACCAAAAATTTATATAAATCGGTTCATCATATTGGTTGAGTGAATATAATCGTGTGAATTTTCCATTCTAGCAATCTCTCTGATCGATCCGTATCATACAAATCGCATAACCGTCGGAGCGCGTCTTCTGAATGGAATCGACGCTGGCGAATCGTCTTGACCCGTCGGCCTTCCGCGCAGAAGACTGTTGGAGAAGGCCATGGGAACCGTGGAGCATTTCAAGACACTCTGCTGCCTCGGTCTCCCCCTGCGGCCAGCCCTCATGGCCATTGCCGGCGCGGTCCGGGAGGTCGTTCCGGCGCAATGGACCCGCATCGGGCTCATCGACAACGAGCGTCCCACGATCGGCTTCGGCGAGCATCCCGAGTTCATGCCGCTGTTTCTGCCGACCTGGGAGAGCTTCTACCGAGACAAGACGTCCGTGGTGACGGTCTGGATGTCGCAGATCGCCAAGGGGGGCATCGGCGTTGGCCTGCCTCTGCAGAACGGCACCTACCTCGGCAGCGCCTACTACAACGAGTTCGAGAAGAAGCTCGACTCATGCTGGCTCCTGGACGCGGTGCTTCACGACGGCAAGCGTGCGATCGGGTCCATGGTGCTGTCGCGGCCCCGCACAGCCAAACCCTTCGGTACGGGCGAGGTCAACGCGCTCGACGCCCTGCGGCCCTGGATGGTGCACGCGCTGCAGGCCGAGAACGCGGCCGTGGAGGCGGGGCCGCCCGGGAACGGGCGCGAAGGTGGATTCGCCGACGGCGTACCGTTGCGGCACGCGACGGCGGTCTTCGACGCGGCCGGACGCGAACTGTACCGCACCGCGGGCACGGGGCACCTCTACCTCATCCTCGACGGGACGATCGACAACCACTGGCGCCGGCGCTCGCCGCCCGATGTCCGCACGCCCGCTGTCGTCGGCCGGGTCGTGCAGGCCCTCGTGGCGACGGCGCGCGGCAAGGCGGCACCGTGCCCGCGCGCCACCGTCAGGACGCCCTGGGGGCGGATCACCATCGAGGCGAGTTGGCTGACACCGACGACGGTCGATCCGGCCGGCCTCGCCGCCGATATCGCGGCCGATCCGGGCGGCCTGCCGATCGCGGTGAACCTCGGGCTGCACGAGCACGCGGTCGCCCGCGCGGCGCGGGTCCTGCGCGTCAGCGGCGCCTCGCCCGGCCAGACGCGGGTCGGCGTGCTTCTCGCCACAGGGCTGTCGAAGCCGGAGATCGCGAGGCAGCTCGGGATCGCCGAGACGTCGGTGATCGATGCCGCCCGCAAGCTGCATCGCCGGCTCGGCACCCGCAACGCGGCCGAACTCGGCATGCACCTGTGGCTCGAGGAGCCTGACGTCCCAGACCCGAAACGGCGCTGAGCCGCCGCCGTCCTTTCCGGAGGCTTCCACCAGCCGCTCGATCCGGCAGGGACCGCTCTGCCCCTATCCCGAGCGGGCACCGGATGGACCGGCTTCTGCCCTCCGATCGGAGGGCGACAGGCCGCTCTCGCGGAACCTAAGCTGCCTGACGCCATCGGACCCCGCCCGATGTCCTGGCTGGATGCGAGCGACGGGCGCCGTTGTCCCTACCCCGGAGGTCACGTGATCCAGAAGCGGCGGGAAGACGGGCAGCAGGGGCGCGGGAGGCCGGCTAGCCCGAACACCGGAGGCGCGTCCGCAGACCCGCGACGCCGCGCACCGGCGTGAGGTCCATCGCGCCTTCATGCATCCCGCAACGCAGCCTTCGGAGAGGCCTGTCATGACACGCGTTCTGATCCGAGTGGTCTTGCCGCTCTGCACCGGCGCCCTGCTCGCGGGGAGTGGAGCCAAGGCGGCCCCGCTCGGGGCCGAGCCGGGCCTCCTGGCGCGCGTCGCCCCCATCGCACTGGTGATCTATCGCCGCGGGTCCGACGGAGGACCAGGCGGCAGCGAGGGCCCGCCGCCCCGCAGCGCCCCGCGCGGACGCCCGACGGCCGCTCCTGCGTCCTCCGGTGGCCTGATGGGATACTGCCGACGCCGTCCCTATTCCAATGGCCCGTGCCAACGAACCAGCGCCTTCGAGCGGTATCGGCGTCCGCGCTTTCCGCCATCGTCCGGTCCTGGATTCTAGCGGGGAGGCCGCCCCATGAGACCGACGATCCTGTGCGTGGCGCTTTCGGCGGGCGTCCTGCTTGCCGCGAGCGCAGCCGGAACCGCATCGGCGGGCTTCGCGCCGGGGCTCGGCACCGCCTCGCCCGATGCCGCGATGTCGGTCCAATATCGGCGCAGCGGGTGGCCCGGCGACTGGACGCCGCACCGGCCGGGGCCGCGCCAGCCGCCCCCGTCCCGCTGCCGCTTCTTCGGTGACCCGACCGGCCAGTTGAATCGCGCCTGCGGAAGCGGGGCACCGCCGAGCCGCGGCGGCTCCTCCCGGAATTGCCGGTACGAGCCTGGGCCGAACGGGATCTACCATCAGGTCTGCCAGCCCAGCGGCCGACGCGGCGAGGCGCCCCGCAGACCTCGAGAAGGAGGAAGCCATGCGTAGGATCACGATGCTGACCGCCGCCGCCCTCGCGGCTCTTCTCCCCGCAGCGGCCTTCGCGGAATTCATCGGCGCGCCTCCACCGGCACAGGTCGCCGTCGCCGCCGATGGGCAGGGGCGATGGGGCTACACCATCACGAGGGTCGGCCAAACGGTCGATCCGTCCGCCGCCGCCCTCAGGAATTGCGGGCCCGGCTGCCGCATCGAGGCGACGGGCGACGCCACCTGCGTGGCCTATTTCGAGAGCCGGGCCGGCGGCTACTGGTACGGTGTGGGCATCAACAAATCCGCCCAGCAGGTCGAGAAGACCGCGTTGCACGGCTGTGCGCTCGGCGCCCCAGCGGGCACCTGCCGGGGTCTCAAGTCCACCTGTCAATGACGCGCCTGTGTGCTGCGTCCCTCGTTGCCGAGGTGTCCATGAAACGGTTCACCCACTTCGTTCTCGCCGGCCTGACCGTCGTCGTGAGCATCTCCGCTGTCGCGGCGTCCGAGTGTCCTACGGACTTCAAGACCTTCGACGGCACGACCGACCCCCTCATCTGCTCATGCTCGGCGGACGCCGTGAAGGCGGACGGTTCGGGCTTCGACACGGTCTGGGGCATGGACGTCTATGCCGACCGCTCGCTGATCTGCCGGGCCGCCCGCCATGCCGGCGCCATCGGCGAGGGAGGTGGGACCGTGATCGTCGTCCCGGAGGTGGGCCGCAAGGCCTATCCGGGCGTCAAGCGCAACGGGATCGTGTCGGATAACGACAGCGCGAACCCGGGCAGCTTCCGTTTCTCACTTCCGGCCAGACCAGCCACGCAAGCCGCCGTCCCCCTCCAGGCTCCGGCACCCTCTCCTGCCACCGCATCTCCGGCAGCCCCATCTTCTGCCGCCCCATCGCCCCTTGTTGCCTCTCCGAGCGTCCCAACGGCGAGCGGTGCCGCTTCCGAGTGTCCGGCAAACTTCAAGGCCTTCAACGGCACGACGGAGCTTTTGGCCTGCTCGTGCTCGGCCGATGCCGTAAAGGCGGACGGTTCGGGCTTCGACACGGTCTGGGGCATGGACGTCTATGCCGACCGCTCGCTGATCTGCCGGGCCGCCCGCCATGCCGGCGTCATCGGCGAGGCGGGCGGTACGGTCACCGTCGTCCCGGAGGGCGGCCGCAAGGCCTATCCGGGCGTCAAGCGCAACGGGATCGTGTCGGACAACGACAGCGCGAACCCGGGCAGCTTCCGTTTCCTGCCTCCGGTCCGACCGGTGACGCAGGGCGCCGCGCCGGTCCAGCAGCCCATCGCGGCTTCGCTGCGCGAGCGCGGCGAGGTCGATCTCTACGTGCGGTTCCGGACCGCCTCGGCCGAACTCGATCCGATAACGCTCCCGGTCCTCGACGAGCTTCGCGGAGCCCTGGCCGGCTCGCCCGGTCTGAACCTCGCCCTGATCGGGCACACCGACAACGTCGGCACCCGCGAGTACAACCTGCCCCTGTCGTTGAGGCGCGCGGAAGCCGTGCGGTTCTGGCTGGCCGATCGCGGCGTCGGCCTAGCGCGCATCGCGGTCGACGGGCGGGGGTTCGACGAGCCGATCGCCGACAACGCGACGGAGTCGGGGCGCGCCTTCAACCGCCGCGTCCAGGCCAAGCGCCTGCCGTGATGCTGGAACAATGCGGGCATGCCCTGGAGGGAGATGCCGATGAGACCATGGATCGCCGCCGCCGCGCTGCTGGCCGGGTGGCCCGCCGCCGCGGCACTTCGCGGAAACACCGTGCGCTACCGGTGCGACGACGGCCAGATCGTGCAGGCAACCTATTTCGGCGTGGATCGAGCGGAGGTGTCCCTGGCCGGCCGAACCTACCGCCTTAGGAACGCCATGGCGGGGTCCGGCGCCCGATACGTGGGAGCGGGCCTGTCGCTCTGGGAACATCATGGCGAGGCCGAGATTGAGATCGACGGACGAACGATCAGGTGTAGATGAACGCGCCTTCCGAGCTCCGATCCGGTGCCGGTCTCGCGTGCAAGGGTTCGGGATCGCCGCGCGACAGGAACCGAGAACCGGGTCCGCTTCACCTCGACGATCCTGCCGAAGGAAACACAGCGCACGCGCAGCCTGAATGCGCTTCTACCGCGACTAGAGCGGCATCCGATCAGGTTGGATCGTGGGCGTCGTAGCCTGCGGCTGCGAG
>NZ_CAXTBY010000009.1:0-34971 GCF_964242245.1 uncultured Methylobacterium sp.
TTGCACACGAGACAGATGGGGGCGGCCAGCGGAGGACCTCAAACAGGCTCTGAGATCGGCTCGGGCTATTTTCAGGAGACGCACTCGACCGGGCTGTATCGCGGGTGCAGCCATGACTGCGAGTTGGTCTCGGACCCCGCTCAGCTCCCTTTCATGTGCCGGAGAACGCCACAACGGGACACCGGGCTTCGTCGAGATGGAGATGAAGGCCGCGCCGGCTACTTCGAGACCGGTGTGACGCTGGACAACCCGGACTCTGCCGCGATGTCCCGCGGGGCCTGCACCTTCGCCCTGCGCGTCGAGGACCCGGCCGAACTGGACACCGCCATCGAGGAATTCCTGGCCTTCGATCTGCGGGCGGTGATGAGCGGGCGCAGCGACGCGGTCCTCGACCTCGCCAAGACCAACCTCATCCGCTAGGTCTCGGTTTGAAATCGTTCCAGGACGCGGCTCGCCGCGCCGGAGAGACGGTCACGGGAGGCCCGCGCATGGCCACGGAGCGGAACGTCTGGCGCCTCGCGCGCCGCCCGGTCGGCGCGATCGCCGAGGGCGACCTCGTCTACGCGTCCGAGGCGATGCCCGAGCCGGAGGCGGGGCAGTTCGTCCTCCAGGTTCTCTACCTCTCCCTCGATCCGACCAACCGGATCTGGATGAGCGATGCCGAGCAGTACATGCCGCCGGTCGAGGTCGGTGCGCCGATGCGCGGGTTGGTCGCCGGCCGCGTCGTGAAGAGCCGCAAGGACGGCGTCGCCGAGGGCGCGCTGTATTCCGGGATCGGCCCGTGGGCCGACTTCATGGTCAGCGACGGGCAGGGCTTGCAGCCCATGGCACTGCCCCCGGGCGTGCCGCTCTCGGTCGCCTTCGGCGTCTTCGGCCTCGTCGGGCCGACGGCGTATTTCGGCCTCCTCGACATCGGCCGTCCGAAGGCGGGGGAGACGCTGGTGGTCTCGGCCGCCGCCGGCGGGGTCGGGCAGATCGTCGGCCAGATCGGCAGGATCAAGGGGTGCCGCGTCATCGGCATCGCGGGCGGCGCCGAGAAGTGCCGCTTCCTCGTGGACGACCTCGGCTTCGATGCGGCGATCGACCACCGCGGCGAGGATGTCGGCGCGCGCCTCGACGCGCTTGCGCCCGCGGGCGTCGACATCAACTTCGAACAGGTCGGCGGTCCGATCCTCGACGCGGTCTTCGCCCGGATGCGCCTGTTCGGCCGGATGCCGCTCTGCGGCCTGATCGCCTCCTACAACGACACGATGGAGCGCCAGGGACCGGCGGCGTGGCGGCACATGCTGATGCGGCGCCTCACCGTGCAGGGCTTCATCGTCACCGATTACGCCGATCGCTGGGGCGAGGCGGTGGCGGCTTTGGGCGGCTGGATGGCGGAGGGCCGGATCAAGACCCGGCAGGACGTGCGGCCGGGGCTCGATCGCGCCGTCGCCCACCTCGACAGCCTCTACACCGGCGGCAACTTCGGCAAGCTCCTGGTGGAAGTTGTCCCCGACGCCGCCCGGATCTGACTGCGGGAAACGGACTTAACCATGCGGATCGGCCTGTTCGTGCCCTGCTACGTCGACGCCTTCGAGCCGGAGGTCGGCATCGCCACGCTCGAACTGCTGGAGCGCTTCGGGCTCGACGTGGAATATCCCTTCGACCAGACGTGCTGCGGCCAGCCGATGACCAACACCGGCTGCCACGCGGAAGCGGCGGCCACCGAGGCCCTGTTCGTGAAGAATTTTGCGCCGTTCGACTACGTCGTCGCCCCGTCGGGGAGCTGCGTGCATCAGGTGCGCGAGCACCTCACCGCGATCCCGCAGACCGACGAAGTGATCGGCGTCCGGCGGAAGACCTTCGAACTGGTCGAGTTCCTGCACGACGTGCTCAAGATCGAGGATCTGCCCTGGGCGGCGTTTCCGCACAAGGTCGCCTACCACTCGAACTGCAACGCGCTGCGCGGCATCCACCACGCCCGGCCCTCCGAGATCGTCGCGCCGCACTACTCGAAGCCGCTGGATCTCCTCGCCAAGGTGAAGGGCATCGAGATCGTCACGCTGACGCGGCCGGACGAATGCTGCGGCTTCGGCGGCACCTTCTCGGTGTTCGAGCCCGCCGTCTCGGCCAAGATGGGCTACGACAAGGTGACCGATCAGGCGCGCGCCGGGGCCGAGTACGTCGTCTCGGCCGATTCCTCCTGCATGATGCACCAGAAGGGCTGCGCCGAGCGCCTCGGGGTGCCGCTGAAGTACATCCACATCGCGCAGGTCCTCAACGGAGCCGCCGCATGAGCATCGAAGACCTGTCGCTCCGCGAGAGCGCCGACCTGATCCACCCGGAGGTCCGGGCGCCGTCCGACGAGAGCGAGCGCCGCGAGAACGGGCAGCGGCTCCAGCACGCGGAGGGCGCGACGAAGCCGATCGCCGCGCCGAAGGTGCGGGAGAAGCAGCCGCGCGGCGCCAAGATCCGCGGCGACCGCCCGATCGACCAGGGCGAAGCCGCCGAGCGCTTCCTCGCCGCACCGTTGCATCAGGCCGCCCACGACGAGCGCCTGTGGGACCTGCGCAAGAAGCGCGATGCATCCGCCCACGGCATCCCCGAATGGGAGGAACTTCGCGAAATCGCGTCCGGCATCAAGGCGCACACGCTCGCGAACCTCGACACCTATCTCGAACAGTTCGAGGCGGCAGCGTGTGCCAACGGCGTGCACGTGCACTGGGCGGCGGACGGCGCCGACCACAACCGCATCGTGCTGGAGATCCTGCGCGACCACGGCGCGCGGACGCTGGTGAAGTCGAAGTCGATGCTCACCGAGGAATGCGGCTTCCGCCACCACATGGCGGCCAACGGCATCGAGATCATCGAGACCGATCTCGGCGAGCGCATCCAGCAGCTCGACAACGAGGAGCCGAGCCACATCGTGGCGCCGGCCGTGCACAAGACTCGCATGGACGTGGCCGAGGTCTTCGCGCGGACGCTCGGCACCGACCCCGACAACGACGACGCGCACTACCTTGCCGAGAGCCAGCGCGAGACGACGCGGCCCCATATCCTCCAGGCGGACGCCGGCATGACCGGCTGCAACTTCGCCATCGCGAAGACCGGCACGGTGGTGACCTGCACCAACGAGGGCAATGCCGACCTGTCGGGGAACGTGCCGCCACTGCAGATTCACTCGATCGGCATCGAGAAGCTGATCCCGCGGATCGAGCACCTCGGCGTGTTCATCCGCATGCTCTCGCGCTCGGCGCTGGGCTCGCCGATCACCCAGTACACCTCGCATTTCCGCGCGCCCCGCGCGGGCACCGAGATGCACTACGTGCTCGTCGACAACGGTCGCTCGGCGCGCCTCGGGATGGAGGAATTCTGGACCTCGCTCAAATGCATCCGCTGCGGCGCCTGCATGAACACCTGCCCGGTCTACCGGCGCTCGGGCGGGCTCTCCTACGGCGCGACCTATTCCGGGCCGATCGGGCTCATCATCGATCCGACCTTCAACAAGCGGAAGTATTCCACGCTGCCGTTCTCCTCGACGATGAACGGCTCCTGCACCAACGTCTGCCCGGTCAAGATCAACATCCACGAGCAGATTTTTGCGTGGCGCAAGGTGCTCGCCGAGGAGCACCAGATCCCGCTGCTGAAGCAGGGCCTGATGAAGGCTGCCGGCGCCGTGCTGAGCCGCCCGGCCGCGTATCGCGCAGCGATCGGCAGCGCGGACTCGGCGCTGCGGGTTCTGCCGCGCTTCGCCGTCTACAACCCGCTCAACACCTGGGGGAAGAAGCGCGAGATGCCGGACGCGCCCAAGCAGAGCTTCCATGGCTGGTACAAGCAGAACCGCATGACGGACGCCGTCAAGAAGGACACAGCCAAGAAAGACACTGTCAAGTGAGCGCGCGCGCGGCGACGCTGGCGGCAATCCGCGCCAACCGGCCGGCCGGGGATTACCCGCTTCCCGCCGTGCCGGACTTCGCGCCGCTCGTTTCCGACGACCGCGTCGCGGCGTTCGGCGAGGCCCTGGCGCGGATGGGCGGCCGCGTCGTGGAGGCCGGCCCGGCGGGCGATCCGCTGGCGGGTGTCCGCGACCGGCTCGACGCGGCCGCGGTCGTCGCCTCCGCGGTCCCGGAACATGCCGGCAACCGCGACCTTGCCGCCGTCACCCGGCCGCAGGCGGTGGACGATGTCGACGTGGCGATCGTGCGCGCCCGCTTCGGCGTCGCCGAGACCGGTTCGGTGCTGTTCACGGAGGCCGAACTGGTGGTGAACGCGGTGGCCTACCTCGCCCAGCACCTCGTCGTGCTGCTCGATCCCGCCGACATCGTCGTGAACATCCAGGCCGCCTACAAGCGGCCCGACTTCGCGCGCGCGGCCTACGCGGTGCTGCACACCGGGCCGTCGGCCACCGCCGACATCGAAGGCGTGCTGATCCACGGGGCGCAGGGCGTGCGCTCGCTCACCGTAGTGCTGTGCCCGCGCGACGGAACCGCCGCGCGGGGGTGATGCGCGGCGGATCGGCGCGACGCGTCAGGGCGTGCCGGGCAGGCTGGCGACGAGGCTCGGCTCCAAGTCCTTCAGGCGCTTGGCGACGTTGCCCGGCCCGTTCATGATCGTGACGAGGCGCCAGACGATCGACCAGCCGTCCTGCACCGTCGACACCGTGTAGGACCGATTCGACGGCACCGGTTGCCGGACGTTGTTCTGGTCGGCGAGATAATACTGCCAGACCGAGTACGGATTCGGCGACGGCGTCGTGAACGATTGCGAGAGAAAGTAAGCCCCCGCCGGATACGTGATCCCCGATCGGCTCTTGAAGGGATTCGTGTAGAGCGCGCCGAGCATGTTGATGATCTGATTGTTGTCGAAGACGATCGAGGTCCGGTAAAAAACCGGATCGGTTCGGTAGAGATAGTCCATGATTGCGGCGACGGTATTACCGCCTGTCTTCGAAAGATCCACGGTCGTATTGTAGAAGATCCCGACGACACTGAACTTGACGCTCATGGTTTCCTCCCGGCTGGCAGCCAGAGGCCCGCGTGACCGGGCACGGATCATCCGTCCCGGCTGCACGAGGCGTTCGGGTCGGGGCCGGACTGAAGCGCGAATCGACTGACTGGGCCGCCAACCTGAACGGCAGAGGTTCAGAAATCAACCTCAATAAGATTTGTAGTACTCTAGATTTAATTCCATTCGGCGGGCGACCACGGCACCTGGATGGCACGGAGGACGGCTCGGCTTGTCTCCGACTGCGTGAACCGTATTGGCCGTCTCGCGTTCAGTTCGGCAGTCCGCGCTGGAGTACGACAGGGCGCGCGCGCTCACCGTCGTGCTGATGCTTCGCGTCAAGGCTTGTCCTCAGACTTCGGGCTTGTGCGCCGTCAGCACGGTCGCGCAGGCGAGTTCGAGTTGCTTGTCCTCCGGCAACTGCCGGCAGAACGGGCGGGTGACCTGCTCCAGCGGCATCGCCATCAGGTCGGCCACGGTCATCTTCCGGAACGCCTTGCGCGTGTCCGCGGGCAGGGCCTGCGCCCACACGTTCAGGATCCAGTGCAGCGTCCAGACCGGGTGCGTCGAGTCGAGCACCCGCACGTCCTCGACGACGAGATCGTCCTCGAACAGGCGGCGGATGCCCTGCGCCGTCGCGTTGAAGTAGTGATGCGGGTAGCCGTGATAGGGCTGGAGGAACGGCACGCCGCAGTAGAGCCGGCCGCCGGGCCGCAGCACGCGGGCGATCTCGCGCGCGCAGAGGAACGGGTCGCGGACGTGTTCCAGCACGGCGATGGAGATCACGGCGTCGAAGCTGCCGTCGCGGAAAGGCAGCGCCTCGCCGATGCCGAGCACGTCGGTCGAGGGATAGGCGACGATCTCGTAGTTGACCACGTTCTCGTAGTAGACCGACCGGTAGCCGGCCCCGCAATCGAGGACCAAGCCGTCGGGGAAGCGCCCGATCAGGTCCAGGGCGTTGCCGTCGTAGCCGAGGGACGAGACCGCGTCGGTGGCGACGATCCCGCTGCCCGCGCGCAATTCCGGCGTCAGGAAGTCGGCCCGGCCGTCGCTCCAGGTGCAGGCCATGTCCGCGCGCAGGAAGGGGCGCAGCCGCGCCATCTTCGCGGCGCGCGCGGCCGGCAGGTCTGGGTGGGCGTAGGCCATGGGGCGGGCTTCGCGGAGGCCGAACCGCTCGAAATGCGCTCGGCCGGATGCGATCCGGCCGCCCGCGACGGCCGCCCGCGCATCCGCGTTGACGGCGAGGTAGCGCGCCTCGTCGAAGGTCGCCGCCGTGGCGGGAATGGTCAGGTCGAGGGGCATGATCCGTCTCGCCGCGCCGCGCGCGCCGCGCCTCTCTACCGCCGTGCGCCGGTATCTGGAAGCGCGGCCGACCCCGTCGCGTGCTCCGCCCGGAACGGCGTAGGGTTTCCGCGTCGCACGCCCTCGACGCCGTCCGCGGCAGCGGGATGCGAACGGCAGGAGCATCCTGCGAAACGCGCGATGGTCGGGGCGTGGACTCTGGGCGCGCGGCTTGCAAGCGTGCAGAACGATGTCAGCCGCGAAGGAGCGGGAACGGTGCGATACACTCTCGGTTGCAGCCTGTCGTACAACATCCTCGCGGACACGACCTTCATCTTCAACTTCGAGGTCGCGCGCCTGAGAAGCCTGGAGATCCTGAGCGAGTCCCTGACGATCGCGCCGGACCTGAGGCGCGAGGTCTACATCACGCCCGACCTGCAGAACCGCTATCTCGGCCTCAACGTGCCGCAGGGCCAGCTCTCCGTGGAGTACGCGGCCGAGGTCGCGCTCAGCGTGCATCGCGCCGACCCGGCGACGATCGAGGAGACGCCGGTCAAGGACCTGCCGATCGACATCCTGCCGTTCCTGCTGCCGAGCCGCTTCGTCTCCTCCGACCGGCTGACGCCGTTCGCGCAGGCCGAGTTCGGCGCGCTGCCGAGGGGCCACCAGAGGGTGAACCAGATCTGCAACTGGATTCACGACCACCTGACCTACAAGCCCGGCACCAGCGACGAGCAGACCACCGCCGACGAGAGCCTGCTGCGCCGGGCCGGCGTCTGCCGCGACTTCGCCCATCTCGGCACCGCCTTCTGCCGCGGGCTCGGCATTCCCGCCCGCTTCGTCTCCTGCTACGCCCACGGCCTCGTGCCGAGCGACTTCCACGCCGTGTTCGAGGCCTACCTCGACGGCCGCTGGTGGCTGTTCGACGCCACCCGCCAAGCCGACCCGGACGGCCTCGTGCGGATCGGCGTCGGCCGGGACGCGGCCGAGATCGCGTTCTCGACGCCCTACGGCAACATGCAGCCCACCAACATGCAGATCCGCATCGTCCGCTCGGACGGCCTCGGCAGCCCGCCCCAGCGCACCGTCGACGCGATCTCGACCGAGGTGCCGGCCCCGAACGCGGGCGCGGCGTGAGCGCTTCCGGGGTCCATGCAGCGTCGATCCTCCCCCGGGATGCGGACGACGCAAGGGGAGCTTCGTGAGACGCTCTCAGCCTGCTCGGGCGGTATGATTGACGCGAAGCCTCGTCTCCTCCCGAGCGGGGAGACGCAGCACTTCGGCAGAGAGGGAAGGTTCGCATGGCCTACCGCCACGTCGTCGGCCCTCGTACCTGGGTGTTCGCCGACCTGCCCACCCTGATGGCCAAGGCGACGCCGATCCGCTCCGGCGACCGGCTGGCCGGCATCGCGGCGGAATCGGCGGAGGAGGGCTCGGCGGCGCGCTGGTGCCTCGCCGACGTGCCGCTCAAGGATATCCTGGCCCGGCCGCTCATCCCCTACGAGGCCGACGACGTCACGCGCCTGATCCTCGACGCGCACGATGCGGCGGCGTTCGCGGAGATCGCCCACCTCACCGTCGGCGATTTTCGCGAGTTCCTCCTCACCGCCTCATCGGAGGGCCTGACCCGGATCGCACCGGGGGTGACGCCCGAGATCGCCGCGGCGGTGTCGAAGATCATGCGCAACCAGGACCTGATCCTGGTGGCCCGCAAGTGCCGCGTCGTCACCAAGTTCCGCAACACCATCGGCCTGCCCGGGACGCTGGCCGTCCGCCTCCAGCCGAACCATCCCACCGACGACCCCGCCGGCATCACCGCGGCGATCCTCGACGGGTTGAGTTACGGCTGCGGCGACGCAGTGATCGGCATCAACCCGGCCTCGGATTCGCTCCAGGCCATCGGCCGCCTGCTGCACCTCCTCGACGAGATCATCCAGCGGCACGCGATCCCGACGCAAGCTTGCGTCCTCACCCACGTCACCACCGCGATCGAGGCGATGAACCGCGGGCTGCCGGTCGACCTGGTGTTCCAGTCGATCGCCGGGACCGAGAAGGCGAATGCCGGCTTCGGCGTGACGCTGGCCATCCTCAAGGAGGCGTACGAGGCGATGCTGGCGCTGAAGCGCGGCCCCTTGGGCGACAACGGCATGTACTTCGAGACCGGGCAGGGCTCGGCGCTCTCGGCCGACGCGCATCACGGCATCGACCAGCAGACCCTGGAGGCGCGGGCCTACGCGGTCGCGCGCCCGTTCCGGCCGCTGCTCGTCAACACCGTGGTCGGCTTCATCGGCCCCGAATACCTCTACGACGGCAAGGAGATCATCCGGGCGGGACTGGAGGACCACTTCTGCGGCAAGCTGATGGGCGTGCCGCTGGGCGTCGACGTCTGCTACACCAACCACGCCGAGGCCGACCAAGACGACATGGACACCCTGCTGACGCTGCTGGGGGCGGCCGGCTGCACCTACGTCATGGGCGTGCCCGGCGCCGACGACGTGATGCTGAACTACCAGTCGACCTCGTTCCACGATTCCCTCTACGTCCGCGAGGTTTTGGGCCTGAAGCGCGCGCCCGAGTTCGAAGCGTGGCTGCACGCCCTCGGCATGACCGATGCGCAAGGGACGCTGCTGCCCGGGACCCCAAGCTCGCCGCTGCTCACCGACGCCTCCGGGCTCGCCGCATGAGCGCCGAAGGGGAGATCTGGGCGCGGCTCGCCAAGCTGACGCCGGCGCGGATCGGGCTCGGGCGCGCCGGAAGCGGCCTGCCCACGCGCGAAGTGCTGCGCTTCGGCCTCGCCCACGCCCAGGCGCGCGACGCCGTGCACACGCCGATGGACCCCCGCGCGATCGCCGAGGGGATCGGGGCGCAGGGCCTGCCCACCCTCACCGTGGCCTCTCAGGCGGCCGACCGGGCCGCCTACCTGCGCAGGCCCGATCACGGCCGCCGCCTCGCGCCGGAGAGCCGGGAAGCCCTGGAGCAGGCCGCAACCGGACCGGTCGATCTCGCGATCGTGGTGGCCGACGGCCTCTCGGCCCGCGCCGTCCACGAGGGTGCGGCGGCGCTGATGGCGGCGTTCAAGCCGCACATCGACCGGTCCGGCTGGACGCTCGCACCGGTGGTGATCGCGAGCCAGGCCCGGGTGGCGCTCGGCGACGCGGTCGGCGCGGCGCTGAAGGCCCGCGCCGTCGCCGTGCTGATCGGCGAGCGCCCGGGCCTGTCATCGCCGGACAGCCTCGGGATCTACCTCACCTTCGATCCGCGTCCGGGCCGGTCGGATGCCGAGCGCAACTGCATCTCGAACGTGCGGCCCGCCGGCCTCTCGCACGACGAGGCTGCGTTCAAGCTGGACTGGCTGCTGACCCAGGCCTTCGCGCGGGGGCTGACCGGCGTGTCGCTGAAGGACGAGAGCGATCACGCGCTGCCCGGCCCCGGAGCCGCGTCGTCCCTGCTGCGAGGCTGACCCGCGCGCCGGGTCGGGATCGTCGGTCCAAGCGCGGCTGTGGCGAGGTCGCCACACCGCCAAAGCAACCCAGGTCTGCCCCGAGACCTGCTTTTCTCCGCCGCGATCCCGCCATAAACCGGGACCACCTCAGCATCGGCGGTAAACGGCTTTTCCCCCAACCGGTTACCGCACGGTTGCGAAAGATTCCAAGCGCGTGATCCAGCCTCCCCTGCCGCGTCGATCGATGCGGCCGGACGGCGATCCGCACCCTCGGGACAGTCGCCGATGCGTAGCGGGCCGGGGGTTCTGGGACAGGTCATGGACGCGCGTTTGAACGACAAGTCGAAGCTGCCGAGCCGCCACGTCACGGAAGGAGCCGACCGCGCTCCGCACCGCTCCTACCTCTACGCCATGGGCCTGACCAAGCAGCAGATCCACCAGCCGCTCGTCGGCGTGGCCTCGTGCTGGAACGAGGCGGCGCCCTGCAACATCTCGCTGATGCGCCAAGCCCAGGCGGTGAAGAAGGGCGTGGCCGCGGCCAGGGGCACGCCGCGCGAGTTCTGCACCATCACCGTCACCGACGGCATCGCCATGGGGCATGCCGGCATGCGCGCCTCGCTGCCGTCGCGCGAGGTCATCGCCGACTCCGTCGAGCTGACCATGCGCGGCCACGCCTACGACGCGCTCGTGGGCTTGGCGGGTTGCGATAAATCGCTGCCCGGCATGATGATGGCGATGGTGCGCCTCAACGTGCCGTCGATCTTCATCTACGGCGGCTCGATCCTGCCGGGCTCGTTCCGCGGCCGGCCGGTCACGGTGCAGGACCTGTTCGAGGCGGTGGGCAAGGTCGCGGTCGGCGACATGAGCCTGGAGGACCTCGACGAGCTGGAGCAGGTCGCCTGCCCGTCAGCCGGCGCCTGCGGCGCGCAGTTCACCGCCAACACGATGGCCACGGTCTCCGAGGCGATCGGCCTCGCGCTGCCCTACTCGGCCGGAGCGCCCGCGCCTTACGAGATCCGCGACCAGTTCTGCGCCACGGCCGGCGAGAAGGTGATGGAGCTCTTGGCCAAGAACATCCGCCCGCGCGACATCGTCACCCGCAGGAGCCTGGAGAACGCGGCCGCCGCCGTCGCGGCGTCCGGCGGCTCGACGAACGCTGCGCTGCACCTGCCGGCGATCGCCCACGAGTGCGGGATCAGTTTCGACCTGTTCGACGTCGCCGAGATCTTCCGGCGCACGCCGTACATTGCCGACCTGAAGCCCGGTGGCCGCTACGTCGCCAAGGACATGTTCGAGGTCGGCGGCATCCCGCTCCTGGTGAAGACGCTGCTCGACCACGGCTTCATGCACGGCGACTGCATGACGGTGACCGGCCGCACCCTGGCCGAGAACATGGAGCACGTGCGCTGGAACCCGGATCAGGACGTGGTCCGCCCGGCGAACCACCCGATCACGCCGACCGGCGGCGTCGTCGGGCTAAAGGGCAACCTCGCCCCCGAGGGCGCGATCGTGAAGGTCGCCGGCATGGCCGTCGACAAGCAGCGTTTCACCGGCCCGGCCCGGGTGTTCGACGGCGAAGAGGCCTGCTTCGAGGCCGTGCAGGCGCGCACCTACGAGGAGGGGGAGGTTCTGGTCATTCGCTACGAGGGCCCGAAGGGCGGGCCCGGGATGCGCGAGATGCTGTCGACCACCGCGGCGCTCTACGGCCAGGGCATGGGCGACAAGGTCGCGCTCATCACCGACGGGCGCTTCTCCGGCGCCACCCGCGGCTTCTGCGTCGGCCATGTCGGGCCGGAGGCCGCGGTCGGCGGCCCGATCGGCCTGATCCGCGACGGCGACACGATCACGCTCGACGCGGTCGTCGGCACGCTCGAGGTCGCGCTCTCCGACGCCGAGCTTGAGGACCGCCGCAAGACCTGGGCGCCGCGGACGAATCCCGCGACCTCCGGCTACCTCTGGAAGTACGCGCAGGGCGTCGGTCCGGCCGTGAACGGCGCCGTCACCCATCCGGGCGGTGCCAAGGAGATCCAGAGCTATGCCGACGTCTAGGACCGACCGCGGCCGGTCCACGCGGACGATGGGGGGCGGTCCCGGTCGATCGTTCGGCGTGCGCGCCCTCGCGCTCGCCGCAACGGCGGCCATCGTCCTCCTCGCGGGCGCGCCGGGCCCCCGGGCGCTGGACGCCAGCGCCCGCATGCCGGTTCCGGAGAAGACCTATCGCTCGGCCAAGGACGCGCTCCGGGCGGGCGTGCGCGAGTACAATGCCGGCGACAAGGAGGGCGCGGCGCGCACCCTCGAATACGCCGCCGACCAGGGCCACGCCCTGGCCCTGTGGAAGCTCGGCCGGATGTATGCGGAGGGCGACGGCGTTCCCCACGACGACCTGAAGGCCTTCGAGTTCTTCTCGCGCATCGCCGATGCCGGGACCGACGACGGGCCGGACGCGCAGACCTCGGCGGTGACGGCGAGCGCGTTCACGGCGCTCGGCAGCTACTTCCTCGACGGGATAAAGGGCACCTACGTGCACCCGAACCCCGAGCGCGCCTACGACATGTTCAACTACGCGGCGTCGTACTTCGGCGATCCGAACGCGCAGTACAACCTCGCCCGGCTCTACCTCGACGGCACCGGCGTCGAGGCCGATGCGCGGCAGGCGGCGCGCTGGTTCAACCTCGCCGCGGAGAAGGGCCACCACCCGGCCCAGGCGCTGCTCGGCGACATGCTGGTGACGGGCATGGGCGGCGTGCCGGTGCAGCGCGCCCGCGGCCTGATGTGGCTCTCGCTCGCCCGCGAGGGCGTGGAGAACCGCAAGGATGCGTGGATCGTCGCCCTCTACGAGAAGAACTGGGCCGCCGCAACGGACGAGGACCGGGCCGAGGCGCAGGCCCAGGTGCAGACGGTGGGCTCGATCAGGCGACGCCGGTGAAGCGGCCGGGCCGCCGATGGCCCGGCCGTCCGGCGCTTCGAATGGCGCTCAACCCTTGCGCGCGTCCATCGCCGTGACGAACGAGGGCCGGGTCAGGATCGCCGCGACGTAAGCAGCCAATTTCGGCCAGCGGCCGGCGTCGACCTCGCACTTGGCGAACTGGAAGTTGTAGAAGCCGGTGCCGATCGCGATATCGGCGAGGCTGAACGCGCCGCCCACCAGGAACTCGCCCGCGATCTGGCTCTCCAGGTAGTCGAACAGCGGCGGCAGATCCTTCTCCAAGGCCTTGGCGACAGCGGCTTCGTCGCAGGGCTTGCCCATCATGTTCGGCTTCATCACGCGCTCGACGAAGGGCACGAGCAGCTTGAACACCAGCTCCGTGTCGCCGAACTTGTCGAACCAGACCATGCGGCCGAGCGCCTGCGGATCGCTCGGCACCAGGGCCGGTGCCGGATGCCTGCGCTCCAGGTACCACTGGATCGCGGAGG
The DNA here is from genome assembly GCF_964242245.1 of uncultured Methylobacterium sp. Lineage (NCBI taxonomy): Bacteria > Pseudomonadati > Pseudomonadota > Alphaproteobacteria > Hyphomicrobiales > Methylobacteriaceae > Methylobacterium > uncultured Methylobacterium sp. The sequence goes on from NZ_CAXTBY010000009.1 coordinate 13,124, forward strand.
AATCGGCGAGCTTGAAGCCCTGATCGTCGATCGCCGGGATCTTGCCGAGGGCGCTGGCCGCCTGGAAGCCCGCGTCGGCATCGTGGAACATGCAGGGCACGTGCTCGTAGGCCGCGCCCTTCTCCGCGAGCGACACGAGAACCTTGCGGACGAAGGGCGAGTAGCCGGTGCCGTACACGATCATGGTTTCTGCATCCTCGATGTCGTGAAAGCCCGCTCGTATCACGCTTTCCCGTTCGCGGCAGGCGCCTGATGCTCAGCGCGCGAGGAGTTCGACCGTCACGGGAACATGGTCCGAGGGCTTTTCCAGGCCGCGCAGGTGCTTCTGCACCGAGGCCGCGACCAGCCGGTCGGCGGCTTGCGGCGACAGCAGCAGGTGATCGATGCGGATGCCGAAGTTCCGCGGCCAGCAGGCGGCCTGATAATCCCAGAAGCTGTAGAGCCCGGAGCGCGGATCGCAGGCGCGGACCGCGTCGGTCAGCCCTTCCGCGAGCAGGGTTCGGAAGGCGGCCCGCGTGTCCGGCAGGAACAGCGCGTCGTCCGTCCAGGCCGCGGGTTCGGCCGCGTCCTCGGGTTCGGGGATGACGTTGTAGTCGCCAGCCAGCACCAGGGCGGTCTCGTCCTGCATCCGGGCGCGAGCGTGCCGGCGCAGGCGCTCCAGGAAGGCGAGCTTGTAGGGGTACTTGTCGCTCGCGACGGGGTTGCCGTTCGGCAGGTAGATCGAGGCCACCCGCACGGGCGCGATGTCGTCTCCCGCGACCAGCGCCTCGACGTACCGGGCCTGCGCGTCGGCCGCATCGCCCGGCAGCGCCCGCAGCACCGAGGCCGGGTCGTAGGTCAGGGGCGCGCGCACCAGCAGCGCGACGCCGTTGTAGGCCTTCTGACCGACGCTCTCGACCGCGTAGCCGGCGGCCTCGATCTCGGCCCGCGGAAACGCCGCGTCCTGGCACTTCAGCTCCTGCAGGCACACCACGTCCGGTCTCGCCTCGTCGAGGAAGGCGAGCAGGTGGCCGACCCGCTGCTTGATCGAGTTGACGTTCCAGGTGGTGATCCGCATCGGCCGAGGTCCTGAGGGCGGCGCCCGTCATCGGGCCTTCGCACCGGCCTGACAAGGCGGGCCGCGGAGATTGGAGGGCGGGATGTCGGTCGACGGGTTCGCGCCGACCGCCGCCTCCTGCGAGCGCGGCGATCCCGTATTCCGGGCGGAACCGGCCGACGTGGTCCCGAATGCAGCCTTTCTGGTCGCAGCCCTCGCCGCGGCCGGGCGCGAGGGGGCGGGCGTGATCCCGCCTGCCGCGCGCGCGCCGGTCTGTTTCCGGGTCTTGCTGGTCCTTCGCACCCGCGACCGGGCCGTCCGCGCGCCATGTCCCCTCGGAACCCACTTCCTCTGGCACCTCCTGAACGCGGGCGTCCTCTACGGCCTGATCGTCACGGCGCTCGGGTATCCGGCCCGGCCACGTCCTGCCCGACGACGCGCGGCCGTTTCCTTGCACCCCTCCGGAAATCGATGCAGAAGGGCCGCGCCGTGAGCGGCGTGGCGCGCCACGCCGGTCCACGCCAGTTCGCCTCCACCGACGGCGCACGGCACAGGGCACGAGAGCGACCATGTCTCAGAGCTTCCGCCTCGGCGTCGCCGGTCTCGGCACCGTCGGCTCCGCCGTCGTCCGGATGATCGCCCGGCGGGCTGCGCCGTTGGCTGCCGCGAGCGGCCGCGACATCCGCGTCACGGCGGTCTCCGCCCGCGACAGGACGCGCGACCGGAAGCTCGACCTCTCCGGCACGGCTTGGTTCGACGATCCCGTGGCGCTGGCCCGCGCCTCGGACGTGGACTGCGTCATCGAGCTGATCGGCGGGTCCGAGGGCCCGGCGAAGGCGACCGTCGAGGCTGCGCTGGCCGCGGGCAAGCACGTGGTCACCGCCAACAAGGCGCTGCTCGCCTATCACGGCACGTCGCTGGCGCGGGCGGCCGAAGCGGCGGGCGTCGCGCTCGCCTACGAGGCCGCGGTCGCGGGCGGCATCCCGGTGATCAAGGCGCTGCGCGAAGGTCTCTCCGGCAACGCGGTGAGCCGGGTCTACGGAATCCTCAACGGCACCTGCAACTACATCCTGACGCGGATGGAGCGGGAGGGGCTGACCTTCGAGGCCTGCCTCAAGGATGCGCAGGCGCTGGGCTACGCGGAAGCCGACCCGACCTTCGACGTGGAGGGCTTCGACACCGCCCACAAGCTCGCGATCCTGACGAGCCTCGCCTTCGGCACCGCGATCGATGTCGACGGCGTCTCTGTGGAGGGCATCTCAGGCGTAAAACCCCTCGACCTGCTGATGGCCGAGGAACTCGGATACCGGATCAAGCTCCTCGGCGTGGCGCAGGCGACGGAGGCCGGCATCGAGCAGCGCGTGCACCCGACGATGGTGCCGAAATCCTCGGCCATCGCCCAGGTGATGGGCGTGACCAACGCCGTGACCGTCGACGCGGACGCCGTCGGCGAGCTCACCCTGATCGGCCCGGGGGCGGGCGGCGAGGCGACCGCCTCGGCCGTCGTCGCCGACATCGCCGACGTTGCGGCCGGGCTGGTGCGCCCGACCTTCGGCCGCCCGACGGGACAACTCCGACCGGCCGAGCGGGTCGAGATGCAGCGGCACGAGGGCGGCTACTACATCCGCCTCACCGTGCACGATCGGCCCGGGGTCGCGGCCGGCGTCGCCACCCGGATGGCCGAGCGCGAGATCTCGCTGGAGAGCATCCTGCAGCGCCGGAACACGCGCGCGGCCGCGAGCGATCCGCACGGCCGGTCCGGGCAGCCGGTGCCGCTGGTGCTGATCACCTACGCGGCGACCGAGGGCACCATCCGCGCGGCGCTGGAGGCCATTGCGGCCGACGGGCTGCTCGCGGAAGCGCCGCAACTGATCCGCATCGAGCGCGACTAGATCGAGCGCAGCTTGCATTTTGCTGCACGCCGAGCGTCGAATGTCAGCCAGAACGAGGATTGCCGAGCAGTAGCGAACGTTATTTCTCCGACTCGCGAAGCGTGCAACGCTGCATCGCGTCGGCAGCAGCCCGATCGGGTTGGAACGAAGGCTGAGGTCACGATGATTGAGGCGGTCAGGCAGGATCCGCGGGGTGCCGTCGCGCGCACGCTCACCCTCGAACTCGCGCGCGTCACCGAGCGCGCGGCGATCGCGGCGGCGGCCCTGCGCGGGCAGGGCAACGAGAAGGCGGCCGATCAGGCCGCGGTGGATGCCATGCGGGCCGAGCTGAACGCCCTGCCGATCGACGGCACCGTGGTCATCGGCGAGGGCGAGCGCGATCGGGCGCCGATGCTGTTCATCGGCGAGCGCCTCGGCAGCGGCGCCGGACCGCGGGTCGACCTCGCCGTCGATCCGCTGGAGGGCACCACCCTGTGCGCCAAGGACATGCCCGGCGCGATCGCGGTGATGGCGATGGCCGAGCGCGGCGCGCTGCTCGCCGCCCCCGACGTCTACATGCAGAAGATCGCGATCGGTCCCGGATACCCGGAGGGAATCGTCGACCTCGACGCGAGCCCGGCCGACAACATCGCCGCCCTTGCCCGCGCCAAGGGCGTTCCTCCCTCTCAGATCGTCGCGATCGTCCTCGACCGGCCGCGGCACGCCGATCTCGTCGCTGCGATCCGCGCCGCGGGCGCCGGCGTCCGCCTGATCTCGGACGGCGACATCGCCGCGATCATCTTCACCAACAGTCCCGAGGAGACCGGCGTCGACATCTACCTCGGCATCGGCGCGGCGCCCGAGGGCGTGATCGCGGCGGGCGCCCTGCGCTGCATCGGTGGGCAAATGCAGGGCCGCCTGATCCTCGACACCCCGGAGAAGCGCCGCCGCGCCCACGACATGGGCATCGGCGATCCGGCCCGGAGGTACGGGCTCACCGACTTGGCGCGCGGCGACGTCACCGTCGCGGCGACCGGCGTGACGGACGGAGCGCTGCTGCGCGGCGTGCGCTTAAGGCCTGGGGTTACGCAGACCGAGACCCTGGTCTACCGCTCGGCCACCGGCACGGTCCGCCGCATCCACGGCGAGCACCGACGGCCGGACCGACGCGGCGATTGATCGTCCGGCCGCGCCGCCGCGGCCGGACGGGCCAGGATCAATCGAGGACGACGACCTTGGTGCCGACGCTGACGCGGCTGAACAGGTCGATCGCGTCCTGGTTGATCATCCGGATGCAGCCCGACGAGACGCTGTGACCGATCGAGCCGGGCTCGAGCGTCCCGTGGATGCGGAACAGCGTGTCCTTGTTGCCCTGCCACAGGTACATCGCGCGGGCACCCAGCGGGTTGCGCGAGCCGCCCGGAACGCCGACGCCGCTCGGCAACGCGTCGACTTCGCCCGCGAGCTTCGGGGTCCGGGCGATCATCTCCCTGGGCGGGTACCAGTCCGGCCACGCCTGCTTCAGGTTGACCGTCGCGGTTCCCGACCAGGAGAAGCCCTGCTTGCCCACGCCGACGCCGTAGCGCCGCGCCCGGCCGTTGGCCTGCACGAGGGTGAGCTGGTGCGCCCGCGGATCGATCACGATGGTGCCGGGCTCGTAGCTGCCGGTATAGGCGATCTCCTGACGAAGAAAGGCCGGGCTCGTCTTCTTCCAGTTGAAGGCGGCCACCGGGAAGGCATCGTCGGCGATCGCGGCGTAGGCCTTGTTGTAGTCGATCGGACCATCGTCGACCGGCCGGTTGATCGCGGCCGTCATCGCGGGCGAGAACTGGTTGGCGCCGGGCTTCGGCCCCTTGAGCGGCGCCGTGTTGGCCGCATCGGCATCCGCGGGCCGCTCGGCGACCTGCTGCTGCTCCGGAGCCGGGCGGCGCTCCGCCGCCGCGCCGCGCTCCGGGACGGGACGGCCGAACTCGGTCCGGCCCGCGTAGGGCTCGTACCGGCCGCCGCGGAGGCGATAGAGGCCGCCGTTCTGGTCCTGATACAGCCGGTCGTCGTCGTAGCCGTCGATGGCGCTCGCCGCGACGGCGCCGCGGCCCTGCGCGTGGCCCGGCGCGGCCGCTGCCAGGACTGCGAGGCTCGTCATCGAGCCGATGAGCAGGAGGCTTCGCAGGGAATCGGGCATGGCGCTTCGAAACGTCCTTGTTGAGGTCGCGCGAACTCCGATGACCCGGGCGGCGACCGCGTCACGTCCTCGGCCGCTCGCGGGCGCGGCCGGACGCGTCATCTGCCGTGACATACCAAGCGGCGGCCGCCCACGTCACCATCCGAGGGCCTTGCGCCCACCATTTCGCGCCGCCGCGTCGATTCCATGCAACGGTCGGCCTCCTCGAACCCGAAGCTGTCGCGCCGGCGGCACGCGATCGGACCTGATCTGCGTGGGCTCCGACGCTTCGCGCGAGGCTGCGGGTCGGCCGCGGGATTCACCATCCGGAACGATGTGCGGCAAAGCGGGGACAGTTGGGCGAACCGGGTTGCGGCGTGGCACGTGCGCGGCGCTTAAGATCATCATCGATCCTCCAATCTCCGGACACCATCCCGTGGCACGCGTTCCCGCACCGCATCAGGCGCTCGGCGCCTCGGTCTTCGCGCTCGCCTGCTGCGCGGTGCTGCTCGCACCGGCCTCCACGCTGGCGCGCGAGAGCGCCGGACCGACGAGCAGGACCCAGGCCGCCGGTTCGCCAGCGACGAAGAACGCCGTCGGCGCCGCCGAGCCGCCCGGAGCATGGACCTCCGGTGCGGCGCCAGCCGCGGATTGCACCCGCACGCGGCGCAAGCTCTGGCAGCCCGACGAGGGCTGGATCGTCAGGAGGATGACCACCTGCCGGTGACGTCGCGCGCAGGGCGCTGCGAGCCCAAGTCTGATCCTGAGTCTGATCCTGTCCGCGGGACGATGGTTCGGAGCCTCGCGCGATCCAATGTACCGAGGCATGGATCGCAGGCAGGATTGCCCCGAAACGCAGCCCGCGAGCGCCATCCGACGAACGGGCCGCCGGCTCGTCGCAAAACACCGCGTTGCGCCGGGGGCTTGAAGTCGGTTCGCGAGCCGACGGCATGGGCGTGCGGCGCTGGAAAGTTCGTCCTCCAGCCCGACCGAGCGTGTCGACGCGCGTCTCACGCAGCCTCCAAGGACCGTGGCACGCTTGGTGCATCGCATCAGGGGCCGCAGCGCAAGCGGCGCGCGGGGCAACGACGCCCCGCAACGCGGACGGTGTGAGTCCGGTCCTATGGCATGAGCGGCCGCGCTCGCGGACCGCCTTATCAAGACGAGCACCCCTCAAATGGCCAGTTTCAAGACCGTCATGAAGTCGGGGCATCCCCCGACCTTGTTCGCCGCGTTCCTCTACTTCGATTTCTGCTTCGCGATCTGGGTCCTGAACGGCGCCATGGGCCCGTTCATCACCGAGACCTACAAGCTGTCGCCGGCTCAGACCGGCTTCATGATCTCGCTGCCGATCCTGGCCGGCGCGATCATGCGCTTCCCCCTCGGCGTCCTCGCCCAGTACATCGGCCGGAAGAACGCCGCGATCACCGAGATGAGCATCATCATCCTGGCAATGATCTACGGCTTCTACTTCGTGTCGAGCTACAACGACGTGCTGGCCATGGGCGTGCTGCTCGGCATCGCCGGCGCTTCGTTCGGCGTGGCGCTGTCCCTCGGCTCGGGCTGGTTCCCGCCGGAGCACAAGGGCCTCGCGATGGGCATCGCCGGTGCCGGCAACTCGGGCACCGTCCTCGCGGTGCTGTTCGCGCCCCCGCTCGCCCAGGCCTACGGCTGGCAGACCGTGTACGGCTTCGCCGGAGCCGTGATGCTGATCCCGCTCGTGATCATGATCATCCTCGCCAAGGAGCCGCCGGACCTCGAGCACCAGTCGTTCAAGGAGCACATCTCCTGCCTGTTCACGAAGGACGGCTGGGCGTTCTCGCTGATCTACATCATCACCTTCGGCGGCTTCATCGGCCTGTCGAACTTCCTGCCGACCTTCTTCTACGAGCAGTTCTCCGTGACGAAGGTCGAGGCGGGGCGTCTGACCATGCTCGCGGCCTTCATGGGCTCCGGCATCCGGATCGTCGGCGGCTACTTCGCCGATCGGATCGGGGGCATCTCGGTGCTCTCGATCGTGCTGCTCGCCGCGATCGGCGCCTTCCTGGCGCTGACCTCGACGCCGTCGCTCGCGGTCACCACGATCCTGTTCATGCTCTGCTTCGCCGCCCTCGGCGCCGGCAACGGCGCGCTGTTCCAACTCGTGCCGCTGCGCTACCCCACCAACACCGCGGTGTCCGGCTCGATGATCGGCGAGATCGGGGCGCTCGGCGGCGCGATCCTGCCGAACGTGATGGGCTTCTCGAAGCAGTACACCGGAGCCTTCGCCACCGGCTTCATCGTATACGCGGTGTTCGCCGCCGTGGTGCTCGGCTGCCTGATGCTGTGGCAGCGCAAGTGGGTCGGCACCTGGGTCGGTCCGCGCGGCAAGGTCCTCGATCCCACCGCAACATCGTCCTCGGCAACCGGAGGGTTGCAGGCCGCCACGGGCTGACGTCGCTCGTCACGATACGCGGACGGAAACGGGGGCTTCGGCCCCCGTTTTCACGTGCGAAGGACGTCCGTGAGAAAAGATCCGTCGCGGGCGGAGATCATGCCGCCGCCTCCCGGCAGCGGACACGAGGCGCCCTGAGCAGCCGTCATCTCCCCGAGGCCCTACGGGCAACGGATCGCCGCCGCGCGCGGGCCTCTCGCAGCGGATCCTCGGCGAAGCTTGCCGCTGCGCCGGCATGACTTGGCCGCGACCCGGCTGGCGGTGACGAGGTCGGGTGTCCAGTCGGCCGCGCAGCGAGGCTCCGACCGCCGATCGTCATCGCGCCAGCGTTCTCGCCGGTTGCACAATCCCCACCGCGCCCGGGACAGGCCGGGACGGGTGGCGCATGCCATCCGGAACGCTGATCGCGTTCAGGATGGTTGCGCCCGCGCGCCCTTCGCCGATAGTGAGGATGGAATGCGAAGCGGCATCCGGCTCTAGGGCGGGATGACGACACGAAACGCAAGGCGGCTGCCGATCAGGGCCGACCGGAGGATTGACGCCATGATCAAGCGCCTGAGCGCGACGAACAGCGTGCTGTTCCTGCTCTGCCTGATGTACTTCATCACCTACCTCGACCGGGTGAACATCGCCACCGCGGGCGCCGTGATCATCAAGGATCTCGGCATGTCGAAGACCGAGTTCGGCCTGATCCTGTCGGCCTTCGCCTATCCTTACGCGATCTTCCAGGTGATCGGCGGCTCGGTCGGCGACAAGTTCGGGGCGCGGCGCACGCTCCTCGTCTGCGGCCTGATCTGGGCCATGGCCACGATCCTCACCGGCTTCGTCGGCGGCCTCGTCAGCCTGTTCCTCGCCCGCGTGCTGCTGGGCTTCGGCGAGGGCGCCACGTTCCCGACCGCGACGCGGGCCATGCAGAACTGGACGGCGCCGGAACGGCGCGGCTTCGCCCAGGGCATCACCCACGCCTTCGCCCGCCTCGGCAACGCGGTTGCGCCGCCGGTCGTCGCCTTCCTGATCTACCATTTCGGCTGGCGGTCGAGCTTCGTCATCCTCGGCGGCGTCAGCTTCGTCTGGGTGGTCATCTGGTATCTGTACTTCCGCGACGACCCGTCCGACCACAAGGCGATCACGCGGGCGGAACTCGAGATGCTGCCGCCGCCGCGCAAGGTCGGAGCCAAGCAATCGGTGCCGTGGATGGCGCTGACCCGGCGCATCCTGCCGGTGACGATCACCTACTTCTGCTACGGCTGGACCCTGTGGCTGTTCCTCGGCTGGCTGCCGAGCTTCTTCAAGGAGAGCTACAACCTCGACCTGAAGAACTCGGCTCTGTTCGCCTCGGGCGTGTTCTTCGCCGGCGTGGTCGGCGACACGCTGGGCGGCGTGCTCAGCGACCGGATCTTCAAGCGCACCGGCAAGCTCAAGCTCGCCCGGCTCTCGATCATCGTCATCGGCTTCCTCGGTGCTGCGGCAAGCCTCACCGGCGTGTTCTTCACCCGCGACCTGACGGCGGTGGCGCTGCTGCTCTCCTCGGGCTTCTTCTTCGCCGAACTCGTCATCGGCCCGATCTGGTCGGTCCCGATGGACATCGCCCCGAAGTACGCCGGCACCGCGAGCGGGCTGATGAACACCGGCTCGGCGGTCGCCGCGATCATCTCGCCGATCGTGTTCGGCGTCGTCGTCGACGTGACCGGCGACTGGACGCTGCCGTTTGCCGGCTCGATCGGGCTGTGCCTGCTCGGTGCCGCGACCGCCTTCACCATGCACCCGGAGCGTCCCTTCGTGGAGCCGGCCGAGGCCGAGATGGTGCCGCCGGTCGCGGTCGCGTCCGCGCGCTGAGGCTCCGATGGCGGAACGCGCGAGAGGAAACGGCCCGCTCGCGGGCGTCCGCGTGATCGAGCTCGCCCACATCATGGCCGGTCCGGTCTGCGGGCTGATGCTGGGCGACATGGGCGCCGAGGTGATCAAGGTGGAGAAGATCGCGGGCGGCGACGACACCCGCCGCTCGGTGCCGCCTTCGCTCGCGGGCGAGAGCGCCGCCTACATGATGATGAACCGGGGCAAGCGCGGGCTCAGCCTCGACCTGAAGAGCGAGGACGGCCGGGAGATCCTGCACCGGCTGCTCGCCGAGGCCGACATCCTGATCGAGAACTACCGCGCCGGCACGATGGAGCGCCTCGGCCTCGGCTACGAAGCCTTGCGCGGACGCTACCCGGCGCTGGTCTACGCCTCTCTCTCCGGCTTCGGCCGCTCCGGGCCCTACGCGGCCCGGCCCGGGTTCGACCTCGTGGCGCAGGGCATGAGCGGGCTGATGAGCACCACCGGCGCAGGCCCCGGGCAGCCGCCGATGAAGTGCGGGCCGCCCGTCACCGACATCACCGCCGGCATCCTCGCGGCGATGGGGGTGCTCGCCGCCTACACCCACCGGCTGAAGACAGGCGAGGGGCAGGCCGTCGACACCTCGCTGTTCGAGGCCGGCATCACCCTGACCTACTGGCAGTCGGCCATCGCCATGGCGACCGGCGTCGCACCCGGGCCGATGGGCTCGGCCCATCCGCTGAATGCCCCCTACGAGGCGTTCGCGACGGAAGACGGCTGGATCACGATCGGCGCGGCCAACCAGACCAACTGGCTGCGCCTCCTCGACGTGCTCGGCGCCGCGGATCTCGCGGCCGACCCGCGCTTTTCCCGCAACGCCGGCCGCATGGAGCACCGGACGGCGCTGGCCGACGCCCTCGCCCCCTACTTCCGCGGCGCGGATTCGCAGACGTGGCTCGCGCGGCTGGAGGCGGGCGGCGTGCCGGCGGGGCCGGTGCTCGATGTCGCCGCCATGCACCGAGACCCGCAGACGCGCGCGCGCGACATGGTGGTGGAGGTCGATCATCCCCGCGCCGGACGCATGTCGACGCTGGGGCTCCCCGTCAAGTTCTCCGCCACGCCCGGCCGGGTGCACGGCCCGGCCCCGCTGCTCGGCGAGCACTCGCGCCGCATCCTCGCGGACGCCGGCTACGACGCGGCCGCGATCGACGGCCTGATCGCGCGCGGCATCGTCGGCGAGACCGTGGCCTGACCTCGATCCACAGAGCATCTTCCATGATCTCCGGATCATGGAAGATGCTCTGCCTCCTTGTGTGATCGCATTGTCTTCACGCGAGCCGGCATCCACCGCGCTGGAAAGTGCTTTAAGGGACGTTCTGCGATGAGCACGGATGCGAAGACCACACCCGACGAACTGCTGGTCTCGCAGGAGGGCGGCATCGCCCGCATCGTCCTCAACCGGCCGCACGCCCGCAACGCGCTCACCTTCGCCATGTACGAGGGGCTGGTGACGCACTGCCTGCGCATCCAGGAGGATGCGTCCGTCAAGGCGCTGGTCATCACCGGCGCGGGCGAGAAGGCGTTCGCGGCAGGCACCGACATCGCGCAGTTCCGCGGCTTCGCGACCGCGGAGGATGCGCTCGGCTACGAGTGCTTCATGGACCGGGTGCTCGGCACGCTGGAGCGGCTGCGGGTGCCGACCATCGCCGCCATCGCCGGCGCCTGCACGGGGGGCGGGGCAGCGATCGCGGCGGCCTGCGACCTGCGCCTCGCGACGCGAGACGCCCGCTTCGGCTTCCCGATCGCGCGCACGCTCGGCAACTGCCTCAGCCAGGGCAACCTCAGGCGGCTGTCGGACCTGATCGGCCCGGCCCGCGTCAAGGACATGATCTTCACCGCCCGCCTGATCGGCGCGGAGGAAGCGCTGGCGATCGGCCTCGTCGGCGAGGTGGTGGAGGATGCAGCCGCGCTGGCCGAACGCACGGCGGCGCTCGCCACCCTGGTGGCCGGCCACGCCCCGCTCACCCTGCAGGCGACCAAGGAGGGTCTGCGCCGGCTCGCCGAGGAGGCCGCCGCGCCGGAAGGTGCGCCCCGGTCCGGCGACGACCTGATCCTGATGTGCTACATGAGCCGCGATTTCCGCGAGGGCATGGAGGCGTTCCTGGGCAAGCGCGCGCCGGATTGGACGGGGCGGTAGCGCCGGACCTGTTCCTGCGGACTGCTTTGTCGACATCAGCGGTCGCGCGTCCCCTACACCTCCGCAGCCCTGCGATGACACACATCGCTCAACGCGATCCGAAAATGGCGCGGGTCCCCATACCCTTCGCGGGAGAGGGACAGGGTGAGGGAGGAGAACTCACCGGATACGGCACGCCCCTCACCCCAGCCCTCTCCCCCTGGGAGAGGGGGCGGTTCGGCGCTTCGCACGATCCAACGAGCACCGTTCTCGCAAGATGTATGAAGCTGCAAGCCACCGTGGAGGGTGGAGGGCTGGGCTTCGCTATCGCGTGGACGGCAGCAGCAGGTCCGGCAGCCAGAGCGCGATGCCCGGTACGAGGCACAGGACGAGGATCGCCAGCGCCATCAGGATCACGAAGGGCAGGGTGCCCCGGATGATGTCGCTGAGCGGGATGTCGGGGGCGATGTTCTTGATGACGAAGATGTTGAGGCCCACCGGCGGGTGGATCAGGCCCATCTCCATGGTGATGGTCATCACCACGCCGAACCAGACGAGGTCGAAGCCCGCGGCCTTGAGCGGCGGCAGGATGATCGGCGCCGTCATCAGGATGATCGACACCGGCGGCAGGAAGAAGCCCAAGCCGATCACGAGGCCGAGGATCGTCACCAGGAGGACCCAGCGGGAGAGCTGCATCGCCACGATGGCGTTCGCGGCCGATTGCGAGATGTGCAGGTAGCTCATCACGTAGGCGTAGAGCAGCGACATGCCGATGATCAGCATCAGCATGGTCGATTCGCGCAGCGTCGCGGTGAGGATCGGGCTGACGTCCTTCGGGCGCCAGACCCCGTAGATCACCGCGATCAGCGCCAGCGCCAGCAGGCCGCCGAGGCCCGCCGTCTCGGAGGGCGTCGCGTAGCCGCCGTAGAGCGCGACCATCACGCCGGTGAGCAGCACCACGAACGGCAGCACCCGCGGCAGCGTCTCGAAGCGCTGGCGCATGCTGTAGCTGTCCTCAGCCAGGATCGGCGACTTGACGCCGCCGCGCTCGTAGGCCGCCTTGGCGGTGGCGTACTCGGCGCGGAAGCGGAACACCGCCCAGGCCGCGAACAGCCCGACGAGCAGCAGGCCCGGCCCAATGCCGGCCAGGAACAGGCGCCCGAGGGACTGCTCGGCGGCGACCGCGTAGAGGATCATGGTGATCGAGGGCGGCAGCAGGATGCCGAGCGTGCCGCCGGCCGCGATGATGCCGGCGGCAAAGCCCGGCGAGTAGCCGCGCTTGCGCATCTCCGGGATGCCGGCCGAGCCGATCGCCGAGCAGGTGGCGGGGCTCGAGCCGGCCATGGCGGCAAACAACGCGCAGGCGAAGACGTTGGCGATGCCCAAGCCGCCGGGGATGCGGTGCATCCAGGCGTGCATGGCCGAGTACAGGTCCTGGCCCGCCTTGGACCGTCCGATCGCGGCGCCCTTGAGGATGAACAGCGGGATCGAGAGCAGGGTGATCGAGGCCATCTCCTCGTAGACGTTCTGCGCCACCGTATCGAGGGAGGCGGCGGGCATGAACGCGTACATGAAGGCGAGCGCGACGAAGCCGAGGGCGAAGGCGATGGGGATGCCGGCCAGCATCGCCGACAGCGTCGCCCCGGCGTAGAGGAAGCCGATCGCGGCGGTGCTCATCGTTGCGTCCCCACGGTGGTGCCCATCGGGTCCGTTCCCCGCGGCGTCACGTCGGGCCGGCCCTTCAGGGTGGCATTGAGATCGGCGCCGACCCCGATCTTCGGCGCGGCCCAGCCGGCGGCGTTCGGGCCGTAGGCTAGGGCCTCGACGATCTGCACCACGAACTGGATGCCGAGCAGGCTCATGCCGAAGGCCATCAGGGCGTAGGGGATGGCGAGCGGCGGCCCCCAGGTCGATTGCGAGACCTGCCCGTCGACGTAGGCCTCGTGGAACAGCGTCCAGCTCTTCCAGGCGAAGAAGGCGACGAAGACGAGGCTGATCACGTCCGCGAGCAGGAGGCGGGCGCGGTTGAGGCGCGGCGAGAGGAAGCCGGTGAGCGCCTCGATCGCCACGTGGCCGCGCTTGGCCTGCACGGCGGCCGCCGAGAAGAAGGTCGCGCCGACGATCAGGAACACGGCCATCTCGTCCTGCCAGTCGGTCGGCTCGTGCAGGACGTAGCGGATGAGCACGCTGTAGCTCAGGACGAGGCAGGCGCCGACGAGGGCGAGCCCGCCGAGCACCATGATCACCCGGTTCACGCCCTTCATCAGTCGATCGATATGGCCGAGCGCCCCGGGGATCCGGCGCTCGACGACGGGTTTCTCGGCAGCGGCCGAGGCCGCATCGAAGGCGTGGCTCACGCGACCTGCTCCGCGAGCTTCAGAAGCTCCGCGCACTGGGCGCTCTTGCCCGCGTAATCCTTCCACGCGGTCTCGCGGGCAATGTCGCGCCACGCGGCCATGGTCTTCTCGTCGAGGTTCTGAACCTTGGCGCCGGCCTTGCCGAAGACCTCCTCGACGTGGGTGTCGTCGGCCTTCGCGCCGGCCTGCCCGAAGGATTCGAGTTCGGCACCCACCGCCATGATCAGGTCTTGGCTGTCCTTCGGGAGCCCGGAGAAGATCGCCTTCGACATCATGATCGGCTCGAGCATGAACCAGTAGGAGCGCTCGCGCCCCGACGTCAGGGCCTTGGACAGTTCCTCCAGGCGGAAGGAGATCAGGCTGGTCGAGGAGGTGATGACCGCGTCGCACGCCCCCGTCTGCATCGCAGCGTAGGATTCGCTCGACGGGATCGAGAGCGTGGCCGCGCCCGCCTGCTTCATCATCAGGTCCATCTCGCGCGACCCGCCGCGGACCTTCATCCCCTTGGCGTCGGACGGCGCGTAGAGCGGGCGCTCGCGGCTCGCGACGCCGCCGGCCTGCCAGACCCAGGAGACCAGCACGATGCCCTTGGCATCGAGGAGCTCGGCGAGCTTCCGGCCCACCGGCGCCGCCTTCCACGCCACGCCCTGCGCGTAGGAGGTGACGAGGCCCGGCATCAGGCCGATGTTCATCTCGGGGATCTCGCCGCCGGCGTACGGGCTCGGATAGAGCGACATGTCGAGGGCGCCCTTGCGCATGGCGCCGAACTGCGCGTTCGTCTTCATCAGCGAGGAGCCGGGATAGACCTGCACCTCGATGGCGCCCTTCGAGCGCTCGCCCACGGCCTGCGCGAACTTCCGGCACATCCGATCGCGGAAATCGCCCTCGTCGATCGTGCCGCCGGGGAACTGGTGCGACAGCTTCAGGACCGTGGCGGCCTGCGCGGCGCCGAGGCCGAACCTGAGGAGCGCCGGGGCCGCCAGCCCAGCGGCGACGAGGCTGCGTCGAGTCGGCATCATGACGTTTCTCCCGCATCGCACAATAGAGCGACAGTCATTTTTTCGCATCGCACAATATACTGCGTCCGGTGCTCAATATGGACAGAAGGCCGACTTGTATATTTTGTCAACGCCTCTGCATAATAACGCGACGAAGAAGGGCACCGTCGGAGAGGCGCGAGCGATGAGCCAGGCCCAGCGCCTCAGGCAGACGATCGAGGACGAGATCGTCGCCGGGCACCTCGCCGTCGGATCGCGGCTCGACGAGCTCCAACTCGCCGAGCGCTTCGGCGTCTCGCGGACGCCGATCCGGGAAGCCCTGCTGCAGCTCGCCGTGACCGGCCTAGTCGAGACCAAGCCGCGAAGAGGCACGATCGTCAGCGCGCCGGAGCCGCAGCACCTGCTCGCGATGTTCGAGACCATGGCGGAGATCGAGGCCGCCTGCGGGCGGTTCGCCGCCCGGCGGATCGTGCCCGCCGACGAGGCCGCCCTCGATGCGGCGCTCGCGGCCTGCGCGGTCGCCGCGCAGGCCGGCGACTGCGAGGGGTACTATCAGGAGAACTACGTCTTCCACTCCGTGGTGTACCGGGCCTGCCACAACGCGTTCCTGTGCGAGCACGCCCGCCACCTGCACCGCCGCCTCGCGCCGTTCCGGCGGCTGCAATTGCGCGCCCGTCACCGGCTCGGCCAGTCGCTTCGCGAACACGAGAGCATCGTCGCCGCGATCCGGTCCGGCGACGAGGCGGCGGCGGGCGAACGGCTGCGCGCGCACGTGGTCGTCCAGGGCGACCGCTTCGCGGACCTCGCGGCGAGCCTGCGCACCTTGAGCGACGCGGCCTGACGGGCGTCGGCAGTCCTGTGCCGATGCGCGACGATCGCTGCCGCGGACGCATTAACCCTGCCCGCAGGATCGGTCCCATATCGGCGTAGATTTTTAACTAGAAGTTGTATTTCGTGATAGACCACCCTCGCAAGGATAGAGGAGGGGGTGGCTCGATGCTCAAGAATCTCGTGAGAAGCGCCGGTCGGCGCGCCGGTATCGACATCTTCCGGGCGAGCACCGACCCGTTTCGCTGGAGCCACACGGTTCACGACTACTATCCGGTCGCCCCGCACCCGCGCTGGGAGACGCAGAGCCTGCCGCACCGGCGCCTTCGCGCGGCGCTCGATACGGGACGGGCTTCGTACGAGACCTTCCTGTCGGCGCTCGAAGGCCATGCGTCCCTGCTCCACGGCGTGCCGCACGCGGCCGATCCGGAGGCGGCCAACCGACCGTGCTGGAACAACACGTGGTTCACGGCGCTCGACGCGGCGGCGCTCGTGACCTTCCTGGGATGGAAGCGGCCGGCCCGCTACGTGGAGATCGGATCGGGCACCTCGACGTGCTTCGCGCGCTACGCCATCGATGCGGCGGGCCTGCCGACGGCGATGACCTCCATCGATCCGAGCCCGCGCCGGCACATCGATCGGATCTGCGAGCGCGTCGTGCGCCAGCCCCTCGAATCCTGCGACCTCGCGATCTTCGACGAACTGGAGGCGGGCGACATCCTGTTCTTCGATGGCTCGCACCGGGCCTTCGCGAACTCCGACGTGGTGGTGTTCTTCTTCGAGATCCTGCCGCGCCTGACGCCGGGCGTGCTCGTGCACATCCACGACATCTTCATCCCGGACGATTACCCGACGGCCTGGAACCACCGGCTCTACAACGAGCAGTACCTGCTTGCCGCGATGCTGATGTGCGGCCGACCGCCGTTCCGGGTCGTCGCGCCGATCGCCTACATCTGTCAGGACGCGGGCATGAGCGCGCGGGTCCGGCGCGTCTTCGCCTCGCCATCGGGCGCCCCCGACATCCCGTTCCTCTACCCGAACGATGCCGGCACGCCCGGTGCCTCGTTCTGGTTCGAGACGATCGCGGCGGCGTGACGCCCTATCCTTCGACCGGCTCAGGCGGCGCGACGTCGCCGAAAGAGGCCGCGATGACCGGCTTCTTGTTGCGGATGTGCTCGCGCATCAGCGCGGAGAGGGCAGGGCCGTTCCGCTCGCGCAGCAGGATCACCATGCGGTCGTGCTCGGCGATCGCCCGCGCCCACTGCTCGGGCGTCTGCTGGACGGTGTAGCGCGAGCGCTGGATGCGGCCCGACAGGCTGAGATAAATCCCCGACAGCGTCGCATTGCGACCCGCTTCCATGAGCGCCTCGTGGATGCGGCGGTTCAGGCGGAAGTAGCCGGCCTCGTCTCCGGCCTTCCAGGCGGCGACCATCGCCTCGTGATCCGCCTGGATCGCAACGACCTCCGCGTCGGACACGGTGCGGCAGGCGAGCTCCGCCGCCGTGGCCTCCAGCCCGGCGATCACCTCGATCATCTCCTCGATCTCGAGCTGCGAGAGGCTGGCGACCCGCGCCCCACGGTTCGGCAGCAATTCGAGGTGCCCCTCGGTGGCGAGGATCTTGATCGCTTCCCGCAAGGGCGTGCGCGAGATGCCGAAGCGCTCGGTCAGCTCGTTCTCGTTGACGCGGGCCTTCGGCTCCATCTCGCCCGACTGGATCAGCGCCCGCATCCGATCCGCCACCTCGTCGTGAAGGTAGCGCCGGTTGATGCCCGGACCGGGCTCGATCTTGTTCATGGGTCTGCTGTCGGATCACGGCCGCGCGCGTGCGTATCGTGACATCTAGGGGCGCGCGAAATCAGTGTCGAGGGACGAGCGCGCGATCAAGAACGCGGGCCACATGCTCCGCGCGCAGGCCGAGCCCGTCGTGGATCTGGTGGCGGCAACTCGTCCCGTCGGCGACGACGATGTCGTCCGGCCCAGCTTTGCGCAGGGCCGGGAACAGCGACAGCTCGGCCATGGCCACCGACACGTCGATCGTCTCGCGTCCGTAGCCGAAGGCCCCGGCCATGCCGCAGCAGCTCGACTCGATCGGGCGGACGTCGAGGCCCGGCACGGCGCGCAGCACCGCCTCGACCGCGCCCATCGCCCCGAACGCCTTCTGGTGGCAGTGGCCGTGCAGGTGCGCGACCCGGCCCGCCTGGTCCGCCAGCCGCAGGGCGATCCGCCCGGCCGCGAGGTCGACTGCCAGCAGTTCCTCGAACAGCAGGCTGCTCCTGGCCAAGTGCTCCGCCTGCGCGCCGGGGAGGAGCGCGAGGAACTCGTCGCGGAACGTCAGCAGGCAGGAGGGTTCGAGGCCGACGACGCGGGCGCCCGCCCGGACGAAGGGGAGCAGCGTGTCGAGGGTCCGGCGCGCCTCGGCCCGCGCGCGGTCGGTCTGGCCGGAGGCGAGCCACGTGCGCCCGCAGCAGAGGGGCCGGTTGCCCCTGGCCGGGAACACGCGGTGGAGCCGGTAGCCGGCCGCGATCAGCACCCGCTCGGCCGCCTCCAGGTTCTCGCGCTCGAAGGCCCGGTTGAAGGTGTCGCCGAACAGGATGACGTCGCGGAACTCGCCCGTCACGTCCTCCGGATGGGCGGGCTCGCCCGTCTCCGCCCAAGGGCGGCGCCAGCGCGGCATCGAGCGTCGCGCCGAGAAGTCGGCCACCCGTTCGGAGAGCTTGGCCAGCGCCGGCACCCGGTCGCGCAGGTTCAGGAGCGGCGCGAGCTTGGCGGCGACGCCGGCGTAGTGCGGCATCATCCCGATCAGCCGGTCCTTCAGCGGCAGGCCGTGGCGGGCGTGGTAGTGGTGCAGGAACTCGACCTTCATCCGGGCCATGTCGACGCCGGTGGGGCATTCGCGGCGGCAGGCCTTGCACGAGACGCAGAGGTCCATGGTCCGCTTCATCTCAGGGCTCGTGAAGGCGCCCTCGCCGAGCTGTCCCGACAGCGCGAGGCGCAGGGAATTCGCCCGGCCGCGGGTGAGGTGCTGCTCCTCGCCGGTGACGCGGTAGGACGGGCACATCGCCCCACCGCTAAGCTTCCGGCAGGTGCCGTTGTTGTTGCACATCTCGACGGCGCCGCCGAAGCCCCCGGGCTCCGCCCAGTCGAGCGCCGTCGCCTGCGGCTCGGTGACGGCGTAGCCGGGCGCGAACCGCATCAGCGCCCGGTCGTCCATCGCCAGTGGCCGCACGATCTTGCCGGGGTTGAGGCGGTTCTCCGGATCGAACCCGTCCTTGACCGTCTCGAAGGCGCGGGCGAGCCGCGGTCCGAACAGCGGCGCGATGTACTCGGAGCGCGAGATGCCGTCGCCGTGCTCGCCGGAATAGGAGCCCTCGCAGCGGCGCACCAGTTCGGAGGTCTCCTCGGCGATGGCGCGCATCGTGGCGACGTCGCCGCCGTCCTTCATGTTCAGGATCGGACGGACGTGCAGGCATCCGACGGAGGCGTGGGCGTACCACGTGCCGCGGGTGCCGTGCCGGGTGAACACCTCGGTGACGGCGTCGGTGTAGTCGGCCAAGTGTTCGAGGGGCACCGCGCAATCCTCGATGAAGGACACGGGCTTGGCGTCCCCCTTCATCGACATCATGATGTTGAGGCAGGCCTCGCGCACCTCCCACACCGCCTTCTGCCGCGACGGCTCGTGGATCTCGACCACGGCGTTCGGGAAGCCGTGGTCGCTCATGCAGGCGTCGAGGCGCTTGAGGTCGCGCGTCAGGTCGGCGAGGGTTTCGCCCGCGAACTCGGCGAGCAGCAGGCAGTTCGGCGCGCCGCGGGTGATGTCGGCGAGCGTCCTGTGGAACAGCGGGATGTCGGCGCCGAGCACCAGCACGTTGTTGTCGACGAGTTCGACCGCCACGGGATCGAGGTCGACGATGTGGCGCGTGGTCTCCATCGCCGCCCGGAACGTGGGGAAGTGGCACACGCCCATGACCCGGTGCGCGGGCAGGCGCCACAGCTTCAGCGTCACCGACGTGGTGGCGGCCAGCGTCCCCTCCGAGCCGACGAGGAGGTGGGCGAGGTTCGGCCGCGCCGCGATGAGCGCGTCGAGGTTGTAGCCACCGACGCGCCGCTGGACCTTCGGGTATCGCCGCAGGATCTCCTCGCGCTCGGATGCGGCGAGCGCCCGCATCCTGCCCGCGAGATCCTGCGCGCGGCCTGAACCTGTGACGCCGTCGGTCTCGTTGCCGGCCAAGCCGAAGCCGAACGGCTCAGCGTCGTGGAACAGCGCCTCGATCGCCAGGACGTTGTCGCTCATCTTGCCGAAGCGCAGCGAGCGGGCGCCGCAGGAGTTGTTGCCGGCCATGCCGCCGATGGTGCAGCGGGTCGCCGTCGAGGGCTCGACGGGGAAGAACCAGCCGTCGGCCTTCACGCGGGTGTTCAGGCGCTCCAGCACCAGCCCCGGTTCGACGGTGACGGTGCCCCCCTCGGGGTCGTAGCGGCGGATGCCGTTGAAGTGGCGCGAGCAGTCGACCACCAGCCCCGAGCCGATCGGCTGGCCGTTCTGCGAGGTTCCGCCGCCGCGCAGGATCACCGGCACGTCGTGCTCGGCCGCGATCGCGAGGGTGGCGGCGATGTCGGCGGCGCTCCGCGGCAGCACGACGCCCGCCGGCATGATCTGGTAGATCGAGGCGTCCGTACTGTACCGTCCGCGCGTGAAGGCGTCGAAGCGGACCTCGCCCCGCACCGCCTCGGCCAGCCGCCGCGCCAGCCCCGCATCCTGCCGTGCCGCCGCGCGCGGGGCCGTTCCTGCCGCCACTGCCGATCCTCCCGACGCGGCCGGTTCCGTCCGCCGCTGGTCAAATGTGGTCAAAATTCATTCTCGCAAAGGACGGGCGCGCCTCGCCTTCGCGATCCTGCGCGCCCGTGGCACTATGGAGCCGCACCCGAGCCGAGAGACAACCCCGACCGTGACGATCGACCTCTACAGCGACACCCAGACGCGCCCGACGCCGGGCATGCGCGAGGCCATGGCCTGTGCGCAAGTCGGTGACGAGCAGTCGGATTCGGACCCGACGACCCGGGCGCTGTGCGACCGCGTCGCAACGCTCCTCGGGCAGGAGGACGGAGTGTTCATGCCGTCCGGCACGATGTGCAACCTCGTCTCGATCCTGGTGCAGACGCGGGCCGGCGACGAGATCGTGGTGGACGACCAGTCTCACATCTACAACACCGAGGCCGCGGGCTCGGCCGCCATCGGCGGCGTCTCGGTCAAGGCGCTCGCGACGCCGGCCGGCATCTTCTCCCCCAACGCCTTCGCCGCGGCGATCCGTCCGCCCGCGCGCACGGCGCCGCGCACGGCGCTGGTCTCCGTCGAGCAGACCACGAGCTTCTCCGGCGGCTCGATCTGGGACCTCGCCGACATGCGCGCGATCCGCGACATCGCGCACCGCCACGAGCTGAAGGCGCACATCGACGGGGCGCGGCTGCTGAACGCGGTCGTCGCGACCGGCATCCCGGCCGAGGACTACGCGGCGGGCTTCGACAGCGTCTGGCTCGACCTCAGCAAGGGCCTCGGCTGTCCCGTGGGCGCGGTCCTGTGCGGCACCAGGGCCTTCGTGGTCGAGGCGTGGCGCTGGAAGTACCGGCTCGGCGGCGCCATGCGCCAATCCGGCGTGATCGCGGCGGCCGGGCTCTACGCCCTCGACCACCACGTCGAGCAGCTCCGCGCCGACAACGCGCACCTGCGCCTCCTCCACGCGGCGATCGCCGACGCGCCGGGACTGAGCTTCGACCCGGCCGCGGGGCAATCGAACATCCTGTGCTTCGGGGTCGCGGGTCTCGGCATCACCGCGCCGGATTTCGCGCAGGCGTGCCTCGCCCACGACGTCCGAATCCGCGCCATCGGTAGCCAGATCCGGGTCACGACCCACCTCGACGTGGATCGTGCCGGCGCGGTGCGCGCCGGCGAAGTGATCCGTGCGGTGGCGGAGGCTTTCGCGGCGCGGTTGTAAAATCGAACATTGCGCGCTTGCTATGCCGCGGCGGTTCCCGCGGCCCCTCCCCCTCTGCGGGCTACCGGATTCACACATCTCCGCACTTGGGGCTTCGGCAAAACTTGGCGGTTCGGCAAGACTTGGCGGTTCGGCAAGACTTGGCGGTTCGGCAGGCGCGCATCCCCTCGCCCCGCTTGCGGGG
>NZ_CAXTBY010000009.1:35071-70741 GCF_964242245.1 uncultured Methylobacterium sp.
TTCGGCAAGACTTGGCGGTTCGGCAGGCGCGCATCCCCTCGCCCCGCTTGCGGGGAGAGGGCCGCGACGACCTCGTCGTCGGCGTGGGCCAAGGCGGCAGCCGACGGTGAGGGGGCGAAACCGGAGCAGGCATATCCGTTCGCGCCCCCTCACGCCGCTTCGGCTTCGCCTCTCGCTTCCCGGCTGCACGACGAGGTGCAGCCGGGCCTCTCCCCGCAAGCGGGGAGAGGGGCCCCGCGCCCTTTCGGAACATGTCGGAACATGTCGCGAGCTGTGTGAATCCGGCAGCTTCTGCGGGAGAGGGTGGCCCGCGAGCTCAAGTCGGGTGAGGGGAGCGACGATGCCGGACAGGGCGTTCCCCTCTCCCGACCCTCGCGTGAGCCGAGGCCCACCCTCTCCGTCACGACCCCGGTGATGCGATGGGCCGGCCGGGTGCTGAGCGCCCTGTTCGTGCTGTTCATGGCGTTCGATGTCGCCATCAAGCTGATCCGCCTGCCCGTGGTGGCGCAAACGCTCCAGGCGCTCGGCTGGCCGGGAGAGGCCGGTTTCGCGATCGGCGTGATCGAGGCGATCTGCGTCCTGCTCCACGTCTTCCCGTGGACGGCTTTGCTCGGCGCCATCCTGATGACCGCCGTGCTCGGCGGCGCGGTCGCTGCCCATGGGCGGATCGCAAGCCCGCTCTTTACCCACCTCCTGTTCGACGCCTATCTCGGCCTCGCGATGTGGGGCGGCCTGTGGCTGCGCGACGGTGCGCTGCGTGCGGTCTTCCCATGGCGTCGCGACTGGCACCGGGCTCCGTCGCGGGGTGTTCGCGACGTGGATGACCCTTTATGACGGGCTCCGGAGCATCGTCGCCGCGGGGTTGCGCATCGTGAACGCCTATTCCAGCCTGGAACGCCGCTTCGCGCGCCTCGACGCGCTCAGTGACGCCGCCGGCATCCTCGGCTGGGACTGCCAGACCCTGATGCCGGACGGCGCGGCCGACGGCCGGGCCGACCAACTCGCGACCTTGCACGGCCTCGCCCACGAGATCCTGACCGCATCCGAGACCGCCGACGCGCTCGCGGCCGTGGAGGAGGGCGCCCTCGACCCCTGGCAGCGGGCCAATCTTCAGGAGATGCGCCGCGTCCACGCCCACGCCTCGGCGGTGCCGGGCGACCTCGTCGAGGCGAGTTCGCGGGCGATCTCGAAGGCCGAGATGGTCTGGCGCGAGGCCCGCGCGCAGACCGATTTCGCCATGCTGCTGCCGTATCTCGCCGAGGTGCTCCGGCTCCAGCGCGAGATCGGCACGATCAAGGGCGCGGCGCTCGGGCTGCAACCCTACGACGCGCTGCTCGACGCGTACGATCCCGGCATGCGCCGGGCGACGATCGACCCGCTCTTCTCGGAGCTGCGCGCCCGGCTTCCCGGCCTCGTCGCGCGAGCCCGCGAACGGCAGGCGCGGGAGCCCGCCCCGCTCCCCCTCGACGGACCGTTCCCGGTGGAAGGGCAGCGCCGGCTCGGACTGGCGCTGATGGGCGCGCTCGGGTTCGATTTCACGCGCGGGCGCCTCGACATCAGCCTGCACCCGTTCTGCGGCGGCGCCACCGACGACGTGCGGATCACCACCCGCTATGACGAGGCCGATTTCGGCCGGGCGCTGATGGGCGTGCTGCACGAGACCGGCCACGCCCTGTACGAGCAGGGCTGCCCGGGCGCGTGGCGCCACCAGCCGGTCGGCAAGGCCCGCGGCATGAGCCTGCACGAGAGCCAGTCGCTCATCGTCGAGATGCAGGCCTGCCGCAGCCCCGAATTCTTCGAGTTCCTGGCGCCCCTGGTTCGGGAGGAATTCGGCCGCGATGGCGCCCCCTGGACGCCCGAGAACCTGCACCGGCTGCACACGCGGGTCGAGCCCGGCTTCATCCGCGTGGATGCCGACGAGGCGACCTACCCGGCGCACATCCTGCTGCGCTACGACCTCGAATCGGCGATGATCGCGGGCGACCTCGCCGTGGCCGACCTGCCCGGCGCGTTCAACGACGGGATGGCCGATCTGCTCGGGCTCACCGTGCCGAACGACCGCGTCGGCTGCCTGCAGGACATCCACTGGCCGAGCGGCGCCTGGGGCTACTTCCCGACCTACACGCTGGGCGCGATGGCCGCGGCGCAACTGTTCGACAGCGCCAAGCAGGCCGAGCCCGGCATCCTGCCCGGCCTCGCGCGGGGCGACTTCGGGCCGCTGCGCGGCTGGCTGCGCGCGCAGGTGCACGAGAAGGGGAGCCTCCTCGGGACGGACGCCGTGCTGGAGCAGGCGACCGGGGCATCCCTCGGGACGGAGGCGTTCCTGGCGCACCTGGACACGCGCTACGGCGCGACGGCCTGACGGGCCGTCTACAGGTTCAGCACATCGACGGCCTCGCCGAGGCGTGCGCGCGCGAGGTCGGCGACGTGGCGGTGATGCGTGAACAGGATCGGCTGGACCGTGCCGCCGATCGAGGCCAGCGCTTCGAGCCCGTGGGCGGTGCGCGCGTCGTCGAAGGTGGAGAACAGGTCGTCGCCGATGAAGGGGGCCGGCTCGGCCCGGGCGGCGTAGTCCTCCAGGTAGGCCAGCCGCAGGGCGAGGTAGAGCTGATCCCGGGTGCCCTCGCTGAGGCCGTCCACGTGGACGGTCTGGCCCGATGCGCGCCGGGCGACGATGAGCGCCTTGTCGTCGGCATCGTATTCCTGCGCCAACCCCGCGAAGGCGCCGCCGGTCAGCGCGGCCAGCACCGCGCCGGCCCGCATCAGCAGCGGGTCCTGCTGGCCGGCCCGCTGACGGCCGATCGCGGTGCCGAGGAGCAGGCTCGCGAGCTTCAGCACGGCATATTGCCGCGCGGCGGCCCGCAACTCGGCCTCGGCCGCCCGCCGCTGGGCGAGCGCGCGCTCGGCGCCCGTCCCGCCCTCCAGGACCTCGCGGCGGCGCTCGCCCCGGTCGCGGTCGGCGAAGGCGGCCTTGCCGCGCTGGTCGAGATCGTCGTCCGCCATGCTGAGGCTGCGCAGGGCCGCCTCGATCGCGTCGGGATCGCTCGCGGCGAGCTCGGCCCGGAGCGTCGCCTCGGCGATCCCGTCGGCGGCCCGCGCCAGCTCGGCGCGGCGGGCGTGCAGCTCGGCCTGAACGCTGCGGCGGGCGACGAGGCGCTCGTGGAGCACGGCCGGCTCGGCGGCACCGGCCGTGCCCGCGACGTGCTCGGCCAGACCCTCTCGCGCGCGCGCCGCGGTACGCACGGCCGCCGCGTGCGCCGCCTGCACCGCGGCGCGGCGGCGGCCGAGCTCGGCCCGGCGCGATTCGCCCTTCAGCGCGTCCTGCAGCCTGCCGTGCAGGGCCTTCATCGCCGCCGTCGTCGGCAGGGCGCCGAGGTCGGGCGCGAGCTCGACGGCGAGGTCTTCGACGTCGGCGCGATAGGCCTCCATGTCGCGGCGCAGGCCGTCGATGCGGCGCTGCTGGCGCTCCAGCGCGGTCAGCACGGTCGGGACGGCGCGCCACGCCGCGAGCGCGCTGTCGGCCTCCTCGGGATCTGCTCCGGGCGCGAGGCCGATCCTGGATACCGCGCCGGTCCAGGCCTCGCGCCACGCACCCTCGCGCGCCTGCAGCGCGGACAGCTCGGCCTCGATCCGGGCGATCTGCTCGGCGAGCGCCGCAGCGCGGGCCTGGACCTCGCGGTTGGCGTCCCAGTCGGCGGACAGGGCGGCGATGCGTTCCTCCAACCGGGCAAGGCCGAGCCCGACATCGAGGCCGGCGAGATCCGCGAGCCCCGCCCGCAGCGCGAGATCGGCGAGCGGCGCCCGGAAGCGCTCGACGCGGGCGGCGATCCGCACCTGCTCGATGCTCTGCGCCTCGATCGCCTGCTGCGATTCGAACAGAGTTTCGACCTCGGTGAGCCACGCCGCCATCTCGGCCGGCGGTGCGGGAGCGATCCCCGCCGCCGCCCAGCACGCGCGCCAGCCGGCTTCCGCCGCGTCGAGGCTCGCCTCGGCCTCGGCGAGCCTCACACCGAGCGCCTCGGCCTCGGCCTGCTCGGCCTCCAGGCGCGCGCGGTCGGCTGCCTGCTCGGCGGCGCGCGCGGCATCGGCGACGAGCGCATCCGCGGCCCGATCCGCGCGCCCCACGGCGGCCACGTAGCGCGACAGGGCCTCGGCGGCACCCGGCGCGGACGGGTCCGGCCCGAGGGCGCGCAGGGGATCGAGCAGGCCGTCGCGCTCGATGCGCAGGGCGAGGAGATCGGCCCGGCTCGGGATCGGCCGGCCCGCCTCGCGGCGGCGCAGGCGCGCCTCGGTCTCGGCGACGAGGTGCAGGGCCGCCGCATGCCGGTCGGTCGCGCGGTCACGATTGCGCTCCAGCGCCTCGAGGTCGCGCCGGAACCGGGCGATCGCCGCGTGCGAGGGCAGGCCGGCCTGCATCAGGGCGGCGAGGTCTGAGACCGGGGGCGACAGCCGCGCCGCCTGCATCCACAGCAGCCCGGCCTCGCGCCGGACGGTCCGATCGAGGTCGTCCCGCCGCGCCACCTCGCCGTGGAGGCCGAGGAAGGCCTTGAGGTCGCTGCGCAGCGGCGCCGGATCGACGGGCGGGGTCTCGGCCGGTCCGGTGGTCCGGAGGCGGGCATGCTCCGCGCGGCGGGCTGACAGCTCCTGGCGCAGCCGGCCGAGCCCGGCCGCGAGTTCGCGGCCGGTGCGGATCAGGCCCTCGATCCGGGTGCTGGTGGCGTCGCTCGGCTGGCCGGCCTTGAGGGCGTCCCCGCCGGCAACCCCGATCCGCACCGCGAGATGGTCGAGGTCCCGCGCGAACCCGTCGGCCTCGGCCTGAAGCCGGGGCAGGTCGAGCCCGTCCTTGTCGAACCGGGCGATGCCGCGATAGGCCGCCTCGATGGCGTCGGTGCGCGCGATCGGCGCGGCGTCGACGCTGAGCGCGGCCAGATCCGCCGTCGCCTCCGCCAGCAATGCGGCGGTCCTCGCCTCCTCGATCGCGGCGGCCTCCACCGATCGCAGTCCCGCCCCGAGGCGGTCGATCCAGGAATCCGACGCCTCGGGCAGATCGGCGTGGACCCGGCCGCGCTCGGCCGCCGCGTCGATCTCGGCGATCAGCGGGCCGACCCGCCTCAGCCGCGCGAGCCGCGCCTGCTCGGCGGCGATGCGCGTCCGCTCCGCCCGGATCGCGTCGAGGGCGTGGCCGGCCGCCGCGATCTCCTCGTTCAGCTCGCGCCAGTCGCCGGCGCGCAGGCCGGTCTCGCGGATCGCCCGGCGGGCCTCCTCGTAGCGGTCCAGCGCCTGATAGAAGCTGCGCTTCTGCGAGGCCCGCGGCGCGAAGATCCGGTCCGACTCCTCGTCGAGCGCCTTCTGGAGCGTGCCGTAGCCGCGCAGGCCCGAGGCCGCCGCGAACAGGCTGGCCCCGAGCTCGCCGTCGACGTTCAGCATCTCTCTGGCCCCGGCGCGGAGCGAGCCCGCATCGAGGCCGAAGGCGCGGCAGAACACCTCGCGGGTCAGGCCGCCGAGGAAGGGGGCGAGCGCGATCTCGGAGAGCGCCGCGTCGCCCGCGTCGACCAGGGTGTTGCGGTTGCCCTTGCGGCGGCGGAAGCTCAGCCCGCGCCCGTCCGCGGCGCGGATCTCGGCACCGATCCGCATCTGCGGCATCTCGTGCAGGAAGGCGTAGGCCGTCCGCGCCTCGATGCCGAACAGCAGGTCGGTGACGGCGGCGAGCGCCGAACTCTTGCCGGCCTCGTTGGCGCCGAGCACCACGTGCAGGCGCGCGTCTGGCCGGAACTCCACCCGCTTCGCGGTGAAGGGGCCGTAGCGTTCGAGGTCGAGGCTCAGCAGGCGCATGGGGCGCCTCCCGCGGCGGCCGGGCGGAGCAGGCTTCGAGCACCCGCGCCCCGTGCGGTGTCGGGCACGCGCGTCAGCACGAGCGCCCATGGAGTCGGCCGAGGATCACCGCCTCGGCTTCCCGGCACAGGGCGTCGAGATCGGCGGTAAGATCCGCATCCTCGTCCGCGGCGGGCATCTTCGCGGCGATCTCGGCGAGCGCGGCCCGGGCGCGTGCGCGGAACTCGGGATCGCGGTCGATGTCGGCGAGCAGCGTCGCCGGATCGATCGCC
Organism: uncultured Methylobacterium sp.; assembly: GCF_964242245.1. Classification (NCBI taxonomy): domain Bacteria; kingdom Pseudomonadati; phylum Pseudomonadota; class Alphaproteobacteria; order Hyphomicrobiales; family Methylobacteriaceae; genus Methylobacterium; species uncultured Methylobacterium sp. Next base: position 41,176 of record NZ_CAXTBY010000009.1, read on the forward strand.
GCGGAGAAGCCCGTCGGCGCGCCCTCGGCGGCCGCGCGCGGCCGCGCGGTCTCGATCTTCAGCGTCTCCAGCCAGATGTCGTGGTGGACGCGCCCGGCCGCGGCCTGGATCTCGGCGGTCAGGCCCTCGCGGTCGGCGGCGAGGCGGTCGTGGGCCGCCGTCTGCCCGGTCAGGTGCACGCGCACCGCGAGCAGGCGGCCCTCGGCCAGCGCCGCGAGCGGGCGCAGCGCCGCTTCGATGGCCGAGATCGCCGCGCGCTCGGTCGCCGCATCGTCGAGGGCCACGGTGAGGCGGTGGAAGCGGGCGTGGTCGACGACGAGGCGCCGGACCGCGCTCACCCGCCCGTCGGCGACGTCGACCGCCACCGCGCCCTTCGGCCCGCACTCGCGGATGCTGCGGCCCTGGAGGTTGCCGGGGAACAGGATCCAGGGATCCCGGGACAGTTCGGCGTACTCGTGGATGTGGCCCAACGCCCAGTATTCGTAGCCGCGGGCGCGCAGGTCGGCGAGCGAGCAGGGGGCGTAGGTCGCGTGCGCGGCGTGGCCGGTGCAGGAGGTGTGCAGCACGCCGACGTTGAACCAGCCCGGCACGGCGGAGGGATAAGTGAGCGACAGGTTCTCGTCGACGGCCCGGTTCGGGAAGCTGCGGCCGTGGAGCGCCACCTTGAACGCGGCGAGGCGGTGGGTGTCGGCCCGCGCGGTCGGGAAGGTCAGCACGTTGCCCGGCAGGGTGATCGTCCGGGTGATGACGCTCTCGGCATCGTGGTTGCCGCGCACCAGGATCACGGGGATGCCGGCCCGGTCGAGGCGGGCGACCTGCCGGGCGAAGAACAGCCCGATCGCGTGGTCCGCCCAATCGCCGTCGTACACGTCGCCGGCCACGATCAGGAACGCCACCGCCCCCTCGATCGCCAGGGTGACGAGGTCCTCGAACGCCCGGCGCCCGGCCGCGGCGAAGCGAAGCGCGATCTCCGCATCGCGCGAGGCGAGCCCGGCGAGCGGGCTGCCGAGGTGCAGGTCGGCGGCGTGGATGAACGTGAAGCGCGTCATGGATCGGGTATGCGGGTCTCGAAGCCGGACGTTCGTTCGCCGAAGGGTTCTCGCCGTTCGGCCGCGCGCGCTCAAGGGCGCAGGCCGGCTGCGTCAACAGGGCAACGCGATCGGGCATCGCGCGTTGAAGCGCGGCGGTCCAATCGCTGCATCCTTCCCCGCATCCCGCCTCTTGGAGGCCGCCAGGAGCGCGAACGGCCCGAATGCGCAGGTCTCCTGTTCCTCTCGTCCCGGTCGGGCCCGCTTCGGTCGCAGCCGCTCCACTCCGCCAAGCCGACGCCGCGACGACCTCGCGGAAGATCGTGAGCTGGAACCTGCTGCGCCGGACCGGGGCGGCGGTGGACAACATCGTCGCCCTGATCGAGCAGGAGCGGCCGGACCTGCTGCTGATGCAGGAGGCGACCCGCGACATCGCGGGCCTCCGCGACCGCCTCGGCGGCGTCTACGCCTGGGCGCCGCTGCCGGGCCGGATTCACGGGCTCGCGATGTGGAGCCCGACGCCGTGGACGTGCGCGCCGAGCATCGTCCGGCTGCCGTCCGGCGCGCTGGTGCACCGGGTCTGCCAGATCCTCGATCTGGGTGATTTCGGGATCGCCAACGTCCACCTCTCGCACGGGCAGATGCTGAACCGGCGCCAGCTTCGGCGGATCGTCGGCACGCTGCCCGAGCGCGCAGCCGTGCTCGGCGACTACAACATCGTCGGGCCGGCGATGGTGCCGGGCTTCCGCGACGTGGGCCCGCGCCAGCCGACCCACGCGATGGTGGACGTGCTGCCGCTCCGCCTCGACCGCTGCCTCGTGCGCGGCCTCGTCTGCGGCGGGCACGCGGTGCTGCCGCGCGGGCCGTCCGACCACCGGCCGATCGTGGTGCACCTCGCCCCGGCGCCTCCGGCCGAGGTGCCGGGGCGGGGCCGCCTCACAGGTATGGCAGCAGCAGTCGCACGGCTGCGTCGCGCAGACGGACGGGCAGGACGCGATCGTTGAGGGCCTCCAGCGTCAGCGGCGTCTCCATCTTGGCCCGCATGAAGGCTTCGAGCTGGGCTGCAAGCCGCGCGTCGTAGATCTCGACGTTCAGCTCGAAGTTCAGGCGGAAGCTGCGCATGTCCCAGTTCGCGCTGCCGACGAAGCACCACGCCCCGTCCACCACCACGGCCTTCGAGTGGTCGAAGGGCGGCGCGTCGAGCCAGATCCGGACCCCGCTGCGGATCAGCGGCGCGACGTGGGCCCGCGCGGCCCAGTCGATGGTGCGGTGATCGCTGACCCGCGGCACGATCACGTCGACGGCGATGCCGCGCTGCGCGGCGAGCGCCAGCGCGCTCATCACCACCTCGTCCGGCAGGAAGTAGGGGGTGACGAGGCGGAAGGAGGTCCGGGCGCAGGCGAGCGCCTGGAGGATCACGGATTCGATCTTCTCGACATCCGCGTCCGGCCCCGAGACCACGACCCGGGCGAGCGAGGGGCCGGTGGGTTCGAGGTTCGGGAACCACGCCTCGCCGTCCAGCGCGCCGCCGTCGGCGAAGGCCCAGTCGGCGGCGAACGCCAGCATCAGCTGCTCGACCACCGGACCGCGAAGGTGGAAGTGCGTGTCGCGGATCGGATGCGCGGGCCGCGCCCTGAGGCGGTTCGGCTGGGAGATGTTCAAGCCCCCGGTGAAGGCCTCGCGCCCGTCGAGGATCAGGAGCTTCTTGTGGGAGCGCAGGTTCAGGAACGGCATCCGCCAGGGCAGGCCGGAGTGCATGAACAGCGCGGCGGGGACCGCGTCGGCCCGCAGCCGGCGATAGGCCGCCGCGCGGAAGTAGCCGCCGCCGATCCCGTCGATGATCACGCGAACCGCAACGCCGCGCGCCCGCGCCTCGGCCAGCGCCCCGCAGAAGGCCCGACCGGTCGCGTCATCGCGAAAGATGTAGCTCGACAGGGCGATGCTGGCCCGCGCCCGGCCGATCGCCGCCAGCATCGCCGGGTAGGCCTCGTCGCCGTTGCGGAACAGGCGCACGGCGTTTCCACCGAGCGCGGGCAGGCCGGTGATGCGCCGCACCGCCCGATCGAGGGGCCACATCACCTCCGGGACGACGGCGTCCTCGGTGCTCGCGTCATTCGGCGCCGCGGACGGCTTGCTGCGGAACTTGCGCGCGCGGCGCGAGACCCGGTTGATCCCGAACAGGAGGTAGAGCACGGTGCCGAAGACGGGCGAGAGCCACGCCAGCCCGATCCAGCCGACGACGACGCTGACCCGGCGCTTGCGCAGCAGCGCATGGACGGTGACGGAGAAGGCCAGCGCGGTGCCGATGAGGGCCGCCACGTCCGCCCGCAGGAGGGCGGTGGATTCGAGCCAGAGATAAAGTGCGTTCTCCAAGGATTCCGTCCGCTCCGGCCGCCGCCATCCGGGAGCCGATATAGCCGCGATGTGCGATCCGCCGCGACGAAGCTTTCACGAGGATGACCGGGACGCTGATGCGCGGGCTTGGCCGGGGCGCAGCGTCTCCGTCAAGAGGGCCGCTTGAGCCACGAGGCGGCCGAGCGATGGGCTCCGGGTGCCCTCCGGCCGGTCGGGTAGCCTCTCGCACCCTTCGGCGAGCGCCCGCAAGGTCCCCGTGATCCAGGCGCTCCACGCGCCATCGTCCGGGGACGCCGTGCCGCGGGCGTGACGGAGAACGGTGAGCCGGGCGCTGATCCGGCGCAACGTCGCATCGGCGACCATCGCGGCCTCCACCTCCGGGTGGTGCCCGGCCCGCGGCTGCTGCAGGGCACGCGAGAGGGCGGCTTCGAGGTCGTTGAGCGCGAGGCCGCTCACGCGCGCGCAACGCGACAGCGCCGCCTCGCGCGTGTGGGCCGGTGCCTGCGCGAGCGCCGCGTCGGCGAAGTCCGCATGCGCCGCGAGCGCCCGGCGCAGCTCCTTGCGGACCTGATCCGGCTCCCAGACCGGCCAGAGCACGAGGCAGCCCATCACCGCGATCGCGCCGCCCAGCACGGTGAAGAGCGCGCGCATGCCCACGACCTCCCAGGAGGAATAGCCCGGGCTGATCACCTCGACGAGCAGCACGATCAGCGGGGTCAGGCAGGCGACGAAGACGCCGTAGCTGACTTGGCGCGCGGCAAAGCCGACGATGCTGAGCGGCAGGATCAGGGCCACCTGCGCCGGCGGCGTAGTCGCGAGGTGAGCGAGCAGCGCCCCGACGAGGCCGCCGAGCACCGTGCCGCCGATGCGCTCCAGCGCCCGCTGCCACGTCGCCGCATAGAACGGCTGCATCGTCAGCACGACCGTCATCACCAGCCAGTGCGTGAACGGGCCGGCCCAGATCTGGGTCGCGGCGAGCACCGGTGCGCAGACGGCGCTCGCGCGCACGGCGTGGCGGAGGTTGGCCGAGGCGGGGGTGAAGTTCGTGCGCAGCGGCCCGAAGACCCTTGCGCGCCAGTCCAGGCGGCCGCCGTCGGGCAGCGCGCCGCCGGGGCGGTAGCCCTCGGGGGTCGAGAGCTTGGCGCCGATCCGCACCCGCTCGACGATCCGGTCGGCGAGCCGCGCCAGGATCGGTGCCGCAGCGAGCCCGTCGGCGGCCCGCGCGATCGCCGGCTCCAGGCGCGGCAGATCGAGATCGACGTCGTCGCGGATGGCGCGTGCGATGGCCACGAGCAGCGGGCGCAGCCGCCGCAGGAACGTCTTGGCCGCCGCGCGCCGGTGCGGCTCGGGCGCGCTCTCGATCAGCTCGGCGATCCCGATCAGCGCGGAGAAGATCTGCTCGGCGGTCTCGAGCCGGAGGAGCGCCTGGCCCGTGCGCTCGGAAACCCGCTCGCGCGCGCGCGCGAGATCGACGAGGAGGGCGCGCGCGGTCTCGATTCCGGCGCGCACGCCCCGCCGGTGGCCGCGGGCATGCTCATCGAAGGCGGCGGCGATCGTCACCGGCGCGGCGGCGAGGTCCTCCAGGTCGCCGGTGAGCCGGGCCAGCGCGTGCCAGACCTCGGCCACCGCGCGGTGAGCCGGGCGGTAGGGATGCAGGCGCCACAGGACGAGGGCGAGGAACGTCGCCCACAGGCCCCCGGCCAGGAACATCGCCGCGATGGACGCGGCCTGCGCCGGGCCGAGCGGCCGATCGAGGGCGATGGACAGCACCACCACGAGGACGTTGCCCGCGGCCTGCGTCTGGACGCTCCACACCCGGGCGTAGGCGCAGGCGAAGATGACCGCGCAGGCGGCCGGCACCACCACCCACGGACCGAAGGGCAGCATCAGCCCGAACCCGCCCCAGATCAGCCCGCCGAGGACCGAGAAGGCGGTGAGGACGCGCAGGCGGATGCGGATCGGCCCGCCGGTGTCGCAGAAGCAGGCGAGGTTGGCGGCCAGCGCCATGGTCAGCAGCGGCGGCCACTGAATCCAGGCGTTGGCCACCAGCACGATGGCGAAGGCGAAGGCCGCGCGCACGCCCTCGACGAGGCTCAGGGCGCGCGGGTCGAGGGCCACCGGCAGGCGCGTCAGGTCGGCCCCGGGCCGGCCGAGGCTGCCGCGCGCGCCCGCGATCCTGCGCCGCCGCGTCCCGCCCGCGTCCCGCGGCGCAGGCTCCTCCGGGTCGGTCGGGATGGCTCTGGGCAAGCGCGCGGCTCCTGCGCCGACGACGCGCCTGCGCACGCGACGGTGTAGGACTGCGCGCGCCTTCGCGGAACCATCGGCACGGTCATTCCGGCCCTGCGCGACCCGATCCCGAAATCGCCTTCCTCTGCTGGCAGGCAGGGCCTATGATCCTCACGCTGCCACCGGACCGGCCGGCCATCGTCGAGACCGTCTCGGCGCCCGCCTGCGACGGGGCGACCCGTGCCCGCCTCCTGTCGCCGCCGGTCCCCGGCGACGGGAGCGTGACCCTGCGCTGCTCGATCCGCCTCGGGCCCGACGATCACGTCGCGCGGCGCGTGATCCTGGAGGGCGCGGAGGCCTCCGGCGTGGACATCGACTGCAACGGCGCGACCCTCGGGCGGGCCGAGCCGGCGCCGGCGCTCGCGGACTTCGCGGTCGAGATCCGCTCGCGGGCGCTGGTCGGCGGGAACGGCGCGTGGTCCCGGCCGTCCGGCATCACGATCCGCGACTGCCGCATCCTCGGCCATGTCCGGATCTGGGGCATGGCGGTGAACGGGCAGGGGGCGGCGCTCAAGGTCTCCTCGCACGGCCGCGGCCATACCGAGCGCGCGCAGGCGGCCGCGCCCACCGACGTAAGCATCCGCGATTCGACGATCACGGCGCTGGGGCATATCCCGCTCTACCTCGCGCCGGGCGTGACGCGGTTCACCCTGACGGGTTCGACCCTGACCGGACGGTCGGGCTCCACCGCGCTCTACCTCGACGCCGAGAGCGCCGACAACGTCATCGCGGGCAACACCGTCTCCGTCGACACCGGCCGGGAGGCCGTCGCCGTCGACGGCTCGGCGCGCAACCGCATCACCGGCAACCGGTTCGAGCTGCACGGACGGGGCGGCGTGCGCCTCTACCGCAATTGCGGGGAGGGCGGCACGGTGCGCCACCAGACGCCGTCGGACAACGTCGTCACCGGCAACGTCTTCTCCGGGGGCGGGGGCCTGTTCGGCGCGACGGCGATCGTCGTGAATTCGCGCGGCGGCTGGCGGCTCTACTGCGGCGAGGATGCCGGCTACCCGTTCGGCAGCAGCCTCGACGACGCGGACGGCGGGACCGGCAACGTCGTCGCGCCGAACACGGTCGAGTAGGTCCCGAGCCGAAGACCCCGCGCTCAGCCGCCGGCCATCACCAGCGCCCAGAAGCGCTTGTAGCGGGTGCCCGGCGCGTCGACGCGGGCGATGCCGACCCGGCGGATCTGCGGCAGCAGCATGTTGCGGTCGTGCTCGGGCGAGGCCTTCCAGCGGGCCAGCACCTGGTCGAAGGTCTCGGACCCGGCGCTGAGGTTCTCGGCCGACCACGACCGGCCGAGGCCGGCCGAGGCCATCCGCGACGCGAAGCTGCCGCCGATCTCGTGGCTGAGCACGCCGGCCTGCGCGTTCGTCCCGGCCTGATAGGCCGCGGCGATGACGAGGCCGGGATCGACGACCACCGGACCGAGGCCGTGCCGCGCCCGGTAGCGGGAGATCGCGGCGGCCGCGGCAGCCTCGTCGAGGATCACCGGGCTCACGAGTCCGACCGGTCCCTCGACGATCGTCGGCGTGCCGCAGGCGGACAGGGCGAGCGCGACGAGGCCGGCGGCGGCGAGGGCGCGGACGCGGCGGGCGACGGGATGGGGCATCGGATCCGGGTTCTGCGGCGAGGAAGGCGGTGCCTGCCTTGTCCCGCGCGATGCGGCGAAACCGGGGCGTTCGGCCTTGATGGGGCCGGCATATCGTCCGGCTGTGCCGCCGGCGCCACGCGCCCTCAGATCCGGGTGCCGGGATCGCGCACGGGGGCGCCGCACCGCCATGCCGCGATGCGATAGCCCGGGTGCTCGTCGATCCAGCGCGCGAGTTGCGGCTGTGCAACGTGCTGACAGGCACGGGGCGTGGCGACGTCCAGCGGAAGGCGCCGGGTTTCACAGGTGTCCGGCGCGGCGGCCATGCAGGCCGTGAAGTAGAGGAACAAGACCCCGTTCATCGCACAACTCCGCGGCGGCCCCCGAGTGACCGAAGCATGCTACCAGCACGCGCGCGACTGTCGATGGGCTCGGCAACCGCAGCCTCCGGCAGGAATGCCAAGTTGTGCCGGAAACGGACCTCGCAGACCCGGTCGAGGAGCAGGCCTCGGAGACCTTGCGGATACCAGCCGGAGCCCGGGATTGCGGGCCGCCACGCCCGCTCGGCTCCGCCGCCGGCCGTGCGCTCCCCTGGCCCGCCGGGCGAGCCTCGCACCGACCGAAACCGCCGACGGGGAGCCCGATCCGCCGGTCACACGAACGTGCCGCTCCGCGCGACGGGCTCGAAGGTCCGCATCAGCGCGACGTCGAGATGCCCCCGCATCCGCACCATGGTCGCCAGCGCCTCCGACGACGCGATCGCGTCCCGGTACGAGCGCCGCTCGGTCAGCGCGGAGAACACGTCGCAGATCGCGACGACGCGGACGAGGTCGGCGATGGCGCTGCCGGAGAGGCCGGCGGGATATCCGGTGCCGTCGATCCGTTCGTGGTGGTGGCGTACGACGTCGATGATCGCCGGTTCGAAACCGCCCTGTGCGACGAGGAGATCGGCTCCGATGTCCGGGTGACGGCGCATGAGGCGCTGTTCCTCGGGGGTGAGGCCTGCGGGCTTGTTGAGGATCTCCGAGGGGATGCGCGACTTGCCGATGTCGTGCAGGAGCGCGGCCTTCGCCAAGCGGTGATGGTCGGCGCGGCCGAGCCCGATCTGGGACCCGAAGGCGGCGGCATATCCGGCAACGCCCAGGGTGTGCTGGTAGACGCCGGTATCGTACCGCCAGACCGTGGCGAGCCAGTCGCCGACGCCGGCCTCGGACACGGCCTCCAGGACGATCTCCGTTCCGCGATCGGCGTCCGCCTGCTGCAGCCCGGCTCCCAGCGCCGCGGAATCGAACATCTCGGCGACGATGCCGGTGGCGGACGCGCTCCGGGCAGCGAGGCGGCGCGCGCGCAGGCCGTCCTCCTCGATCATCCCGAAGATGCCGGCCAGGATGGTCTCCTGCGGCGCGTTCGCCGGCAGGCTTCGGAGGGTCGGGGATGCCGGCGCGGACGGAGGCCCGTCGCGCCGCAGGACGAGGCTCGGCAACCGACCGCCCCGGACGACGACGGCGTCCGCATAGGCCCGGTCGACGCCCGACGGGTCGAGATCGATGACGATCAGTCGCGGGCGCCCGCCCACGGGGGACAGGCCGGGTCCGACGGTCCGGCACGCGATCACCCGCTCGATCGCCCGCGCGAGCGGCCGCCGCGCGTCGGGACGGTCGGTGATCAGGAGAACGAAAGGCTCCTGCTCGGCCCGGCTCGGGGCGCCCTGTGCCACCGCCGGCACTCCTCATTCCGCGCCATCAACGATTTGTTGATGCTACACCGAAATTCGTGAGTGAATGGTTCCCGGCTACTTACGCACGCGCAAAACCGCTCCGCGTCCGCTCTCCAGCACGGGTGGGCCCGTCAGCGGGCGCGCGTTCCGGCCGCTTCCAGCGCGGTCGAGCGACGCGAGGCTCTAGGCGGCCTGGGCCCGGCGGGTGGCGGCGCCGACGGCGCTGCGGGTCTCGGCACCGTTCGTGAGCGAATCGGCGAGCGTGACGACGAGCAGGACCTGAAGGCTCACGAGGGGTGCGAGGAGGGCGACGAAGGTGGTCAGCATGGCGAAATCCACTGCGCGTGTTGCAGTGCATTAAATGCTGTGATGCGATGCAAGGTGGTATACCAAATGCCACATGCCAAGCATGCCGAGGGCGCATGCACGGAGCGTCCGCCGACGGATCGCCTGCTGCCGTCGCATGGGGGCGGACCGTTGCGCCGGCCTCGCCCGCCTCAGTTGAGGTAGGCGCCGTAGGTATCGACGTGTCGGGCAAGCCCGATGCCGTGGTCGCGCACGAGGCGTTCCGCCGCTTCCCCGTCGCGGGCTTCGAGCGACTTGATGATCGCCACGTGCTCGCGGATCGAAGCCTCGGCGCGGGTTCCCTGGCGCAGGGCGGTGTTCCGGATGCCGCGCACGTGCATCAGCAGGTTGCTCGACAACTCGGAGATGACCGCGCATTGGCCGAGCGAGATGATCGTCTGATGGAAGCGGATGTTGGCGTCGGAGTACTCGTCGATGTGCTCGGCCGGACGGCCCTCGTAGAACTCCGGGAACGCTTCGCGGAGCGATCGAAGTTCGGCATCGGTCGCGCGCTCGCAGGCGAGGCGGGATGCCATGCTCTCCAGCGCCGCCCAGGCGTGGATCATCCCGACGATCTCCTTCTTGGTCTTCTTGATGACGAAGACGCCGCGCCGCGCCTCGGAGCGGACGAAGCCCTCCTGCTCGAGAACCGTCAGGGCCTCGCGCACCGGCGTGCGGCTGACGCCGAGATCCTGCGAGAGCTTGCGCTCGTCGAGGCGCACCTCGTCCGGACGTCCGTAGATGTCCATGTTGGTGATGAAGGACTTCAGGGCCTCGTAGGCCAGGGTGCGCAGGCTCGAACTGGCGACGATCGGCTTGATGCGCAGCGAGTCATTGTTCGTCATGGACGTTCCAGACGTCGCCCTTGGGCACGACGCGGCCGGACAGGATCGTCCTGCGTCCACGGAGACCTAACCGAAACCCTTGCAGACGCCTAGGGTTCGCGACGGCTTGATCCTGTTGATGGCGAAGGGGCCGGCGCCGAAGCCTGACGCGGTTCGCCTGCGTGCGGCGACGGTGCTCCACTTCCTCGCGGTGTCTCAGGGTCGTCTCGCGCACGGCGTGCAGGTTGCTCGAAGAGGCAGGGATCGCCGAGCCGCGGCCGGATCGCAACCGACGGCGTCCTTCGCGCTCAAGCGGCTCCGCACGGGCGTCGCGAGACTTGCGGCGGACGAGACTTGCGGCGGACGAGACTTGCAGCGCACATGCTCCCGGGGGATAGCGGACGGCATTTACAGGGCGCACGAGAGTCCCGCGATGACGGTCCTAGACGAACGCCAAGTCCGCCAATCGATCGTCGAGGCCGCACGCAGCCTCGACGCCCTCGGTCTGAACCGGGGCACCTCCGGCAACGTTTCGGTGCGCTGGCGGGACGGTCTCCTCGTGACGCCCTCGGGCCTGCCCAGCGCGCGCATGAGCGCCGAGGACATCGTCCTCCTGGGCATGGATGGCGGCTTCGACCATCCGTTGAAACCCTCCTCCGAATGGCGCTTCCACCGGGACATCCTGGCGCAGCGCGGGGAGGTCGGCGCGGTGGTGCACGCCCACCCCGACTACTGCACCGCGTTTGCCATCTGCGGGCGCGACATTCCGGCCGTGCACTACATGATCGCCGCCGCGGGTGGTCCGACCGTCCGATGCGCGCCCTACGCTCCCTATGGCACGCCGGAACTCTCGGCCCTGGCGCTCGCGGCGCTGGAGGACCGTGCCTGCTGCCTCCTCGCCAACCACGGCATGATCGCCACGGGGGCGAGCCTGGAGAAGGCCCTGTGGCTCGCGGTCGAATTAGAGACCCTGTGTCGGCACTACGCCGTGGCCCTCCAGGTCGGAGCGCCGGTGGTGTTGCCCGACGACGAGATCGTTCGGACGGTCGAGCGCTTCAAAGGGTACGGGTTGAGCGCGGCGTAGGGCGATGGGGGCCGCCGGCCGACGCGCGGACGATCAGGCGCCGAGGATGGTTCCCGCCCCGAGGCTGCCGCCCCCGGCGAACGCGGCCGCCGACATCTTCTTCCCGCCCTCGATCTTGACCTTGAAGATCTCGATCTGCCCCCCTTGCGCGGTCACGCGGATCGACTGCTCGCCGACCGCGATCACCTCGCCGACCTTGCCCTTCACCCCGCCGAGGGTGCGCACCGGGTGCAGGCGGCAGTCGAAGAGCTGGAGCTTGGCGCCGCCGAGCGTCGTCCAGGCGCCGGGGGCGGGATCGGCCGCGCGGATCAGGTCGTAGATCTGGCCGGCATGGGCCGACCAGTTGATTGCCGCCTCGCGGGCGCGGAACCAGCCCTCGTAGCTCGCCGCAGCCTCGTCCTGATCGATCTCGACGTGCCGTCCGGCGACCACGAGGTCGGCCGCCTCCAGCATGGCCGCCACGCCCATCGGGAAGAGCCGGTTGAAGTACACCTCGCCTAGGGTGTCATCGGGGCCGATGTCGCAGGTCTTCTGCAGGATGACGGGACCCTCGTCCAACCCGTCGGTCGGACGGAAGATGGTCAGCCCCGTTCGCGTGTCGCCCCGGGCGATCGGCCAGTTGATCGAGGACGGCCCACGGTACCGCGGCAGCAGGGAGGGATGGTACTGGATGGTGCCGTGCGTGGGGATGTTGACGAAGGCCTGCGGGGCGAACTGCAGCACGTAGGCCATCACGCCGATGTCGGCGCTCAGCGCCCGCATCGCCGCCTCGGCCTCGGGGCTCTTCAGGTTCGGGAACTGGAACACCGGGAGCCGGTGCTCGATCGCGGCGGTCTTGAGGACGTCGGGCTTGGCGCCCTCCTTCTCCGGCGCGCAGAACACGCCCGCGACCGCGTCGCCCCGCGCCAGGAACGCGTCGAGCACCGCCTTGCCGAAATCCTGCTGTCCGATGAAGGCGATGCGCATGGGAGGCTCTTGGGGCTGATTTCAACGCGCGCCTCCCAAGCCGTGGAGAGCGGTTCGGCGGCGGTGAGCGCGGCACGACAACGGCTCACGACCGTGCCCGATCCGCTCGGATCGGGCACGGTCATAAAGAGCCCGCCCGGCATGCCGGTCAAGCCGACAGGATCGCCTCTTCCTCTCGGAGGTGGCCTACGTCCCGCAATCCGCAGCGCCGCGGGGCGAGGGCCTACTCGGCCGCGATCTTCCGGACCTGGCCGATCGCGCCGGACTCCGCGATCTCCGCAACCTCCGCCTCGGAGTACTTCAGGACGTCGCGCAGGATCTCGTCGGTATGCTCGCCCAGCAGCGGAGAGCGGGTGACCTCGCAGGGACTCGCCGAGAGCTTGATCGGGTTCCCGACGGTCAGGTACGTGCCGCGGGTCGGATGATCCACCTCGACGATCGTGCCGGTCTTGCGCAGCGCCTCGTCGGCGGCGATCTCCTTCATCGACAGGATCGGGCCGCACGGGATGTCGTAGGCGTTGAGGATGTCCATCGCCTCGAACTTGTCGTGCTTCATCGTCCAGGCTTCGATGCGGGTGAAGATCTCGTTGAGGTGCGGCAGCCGCGCCTTGGGGGTGGCGTAGCCGGGATCGGTCTTCCAGTCGGGCTCGCCGATGATGTCGCAGATCGGATCCCACACCACGGCCTGCGTGATGAAGTAGAGGTAGGCGTCGGGATCCTGCTCCCAGCCCTTGCACTTCAGGATGCGCCCGGGCTGGCCGCCGCCGGAATCGTTGCCGGCCCGCGGCGTGGCGTCGCCGAAGGGAATGCCCTCGCCGAACTGGCTGTATTCCCGCAGCGGGCCGCGTTCGAGGCGCTGCTGGTCGCGCAGCTTCACCCGGCACAGGTTGAGCACGCTGTCCTGCATCGCGCAGTCGACCCTCTGCCCCAGGCCGGTCGCGGTGCGGTGGTAGAGGGCCGTGACGATGCCGAGCGCCAGGTGCAGGCCGGTGCCGGAATCCCCGATCTGGGCGCCGGTGACCATCGGGATGCCGTCGCGGAACCCGGTCGTCGACGCCGACCCGCCGGCGCACTGGGCGACGTTCTCGTAGACCTTGCAATCCTCGTAGCGGCCGGGCCCGAAGCCCTTCACCGAGGCGAGGATCAGGCGCGGGTTGGCCTCGTGGATCTTCTCCCAGGTCAGGCCCATGCGGGCGAGAGCGCCGGGGGCGAAGTTCTCGACGAGGACATCGCACTCCTTCACCAGCCGCCAGAGCACGTCCTTGCCCTTGGGCGTCTTGGAGTCGAGGGTGATCGAGCGCTTGTTGTGGTTCAGCATAGTGAAGTACAGGCTGTCCACGTCCGGGATGTCCTGAAGCTGGCCGCGGGTCGCGTCGCCCGCTCCCGGCCGCTCGACCTTGATCACGTCGGCGCCGAACCACGCGAGCAGCTGCGTGCAGGTCGGGCCGGACTGGACGTGGGTGAAGTCCAGGATTTTGATGCCTTCGAGGGCCTTGCTCATCGGTCTGTCTCGGATCTGGAATTGTCGTTGGAAAGAACTTGGTCTTCGCCCGGTCCCTCATGAGGCGCGTCCGGCCGAGGTGCGTTCGAGTCTCAGGTCCGCACGACTGTCAAGAAGCGACACCCTGCCTGCCGCGCCCCGACCGTCAAGCCCCGCACGCCCGCCCGGCACCGATCCGGCTTCTCAGCCGGCCTGCGAGGATCACGCTTGGCCTGTGGGAAGCATCCTGCCCGCCACCACAGCGAGGGCGCAGGCGCATGAGGACGGACGGCGCAAGGATCGTGACAGCGCAAGGATCGTGACAGCGCAAGGATCGCGGCGGCGCGGTTGCGCGCGCCGGTCGGGCCGGAGTGGGCGCACCGGCCGCATGCGACCGCCATGCAGGTCGGCGATCATCGCCGTGCGCAGCACGCCGAGGTCGAGCCGACACCATTCCACCGACGAACCGTCCCGACGTTCCATCCCGAGCACCTTCTTGTAACCGACTCATCGGCCTTTGCGCGGCAGGTTGGCGCAAAGTGGTTTGGTATGCAATATGCCACTCGACCTTGAGGCTTCGGTTGTCGATGTTCATGGCGAATTGGCAACGTTTCGAACGAACACACCCTGGAGTGGGGCGATGCATTTGCAAAGCTCGCGGACGAGCGCGGCAAAGACTTGCACGCTTCTCGCACCTGCGAAAACGTATTTTGCGGTGCCAAAACCAGTTCGCGTCCGGTCCTGGGACCTCACCGTCGAGCGATCCGGCCGAGCGCGCCGTCCCGCCGGGGCCACGTGGCGGGACCGTGATCGATGGTTGGGCCGGTCCTCGTCCTGCGGGCGGCGCGCTTTCCGGTGCGCGCGGTTCCGCGTGTCGGTAAACACGCTCGGCGGCGGCAGGGTGTTCGACAAGCGCAAGGTGCTTGGTGACAGCAAGGTGCTTGGTGACAGCAAGGTGCTTGGTGACAGCAAGGTGCTTGGCAACGGCAAGGTCCGGGTTCATCCTGGCGGAAATAATGCTCGCATACGAGCCAAGACTCGCGGAGGTACGCCCATGCTGTCCAGTTCCCGCCTCATCAAGTCCTCGTGGATCGCCGTCGAGGTGACGCAGGATCGTGCGCAGCGCGTGCTGGTGGTCGAGACCTACATCGCCGTCAGCCCTCTGGAAGAGAACTACGAGGCCGGCCAGTACGAGAGGGTGGTCGAATGCGTCCGTCACGTGCTCGCCGCCCATCCCGAGATCGATCGCGCCTCGATCCTGAGCATGCATCGCGGCGCCGGCTGCGCCAGCCTGTTCCGCGCGCCGGCCGAGGCGGCCTGACGCGATCGGCGGCGCGATGACGCCCGTGGCCCTCCACGCCGGCTACGCCCTGCCGGACGACGGGGCCGTGGAGCGCGGCCCCTGGAACCCCGGCATCGAATCGACGCTGCCGCGCCGGTTCCTGCCGCTCTCCACGATCTACCGGCCGGAGAACGTCTCGACGCCGTTCGCCGAGGCCGGCGAGCTCTCCGCCTTCTCCGGCCTCGCCATGCGGGAGATCGCAGCCTTCCGCCCCGAGCGCCTCGTCGTCCACGAGCTGCTGATCCGCGTGATGGCCGACCTCTCCGTTCCGGTCGGCGAGACCTACGGCGATCTCGGCGTCAACTTCCGCGCGATCGCCGCCCACATCCTGGCGCACTACCTCGCGCCGCACCAGGATGCGATCGACCGGGCGTTCGCGGACGCGCGATCGGAGGCCGCTGCACGGATCGGCGCGGCCCTGGACATCGTCTTCGCGAGAGCCGGGCCGTCGCCGGAGGTCGCGCCGCCTCGGGGTTGGCGCACGATGCTGGGCCTCGCGCCCCGTCCCCCCGCCCGGCCCGCCGCCGAGACCCGCACGCTGGAGGAGCGGGCGCTCGAACACCTCGCCGGCTGGTGCGCCCGCGCCGCGGCGGGGGGGGAGCCGCTGGAGGTCTCGGCGAGCGCGGCCCTGATGAAGGTCGTGTCGGGGATCATCCGGCACCGCGGCAAGCTCATCGGCGACCGGGCGCTGCTGGCGCGGCTCGCCACTGATCTCGTCACCAACGACGAGGGCAGCCGGCGGATCGGACGCCTGATCGAGCCGTGGTTCGCCGACGCGGTGGCGCGCGAGGGCTACGTGCGCGTCGGCGGGCAGGCCGAGCCGATCGTGATGAACGTCAAGGGCGCCTCGGCCTCGGGCAAGAGCACGATGCGCCCGCTGCAGCGGATGCTCGCCGGCCGCCTCGGCGTCTCCTGGTCGGACTTCGCGGTGATCACCCCCGACATCTGGCGGAAATTCCTGCTGGACTACGATTCGATCGGCCCGGCGATCGGCTACGCCGGCACGCTCACCGGCCACGAGGTCGAGATCGTCGACCGCAAGCTCGACCGCTACATGGCCCGCAAGGCGCAGGAGGGCCGCATGTCCCACCTGCTGATCGACCGGTTCCGGTTCGACAGCTTCAACGCCGATTCCGGCACGCAGGACGGTAGCCAGCTCCTCACCCGCTTCGGCCACCGCGTCTTCATGCTGTTCATGATCACGCCGCCGGACGCCACCGTCGAGCGCGCCTGGAAGCGCGGGCAGATGTTCGGCCGGTACAAGGCGGTCGACGACCTCCTGGCGCACAACGTCGAGGCCTTCACCGGCATGCCGGAGCTGTTCTTCACCTGGGCCGCCAAGGCGGACAAGCAGGTGCAGTACGAGTTCCTCGACAACAGCGTCCCGCTGGGGGAGCGCCCTCGCACCGTGGCCTTCGGCCGGAACGGCGACCTGACGGTGCTGGACCCGTCCTGCCTCATCGACATCGATCGCTACACCAAGATCAACATCGACGCCGCCGGCCCGGAGGCGGTGTACCCCGACGCCGCCGCCCTGGCGCCGGAGCGGAACACGGCGTTCCTGCGCCAGTGCGCCCGCCGGATGCGCACGATCCGCTTCGCGGACCCCGACACCGGCCGGGTCTACGCCCGCCTCGACGCGGGCCGGCTGACCTGCCGCGACCGCGCCGCCCTCGACCGGATGGCGCACGATCCCGACACCCGCGCGGCGCTCGTGGCGATGGGCGCGGATCGTCCAGACGCGATCCCGCAGGCGGACGATCCGGACGAGATCCTGTGGCAGGAGCGGGCGGAGACCCTGGGCGCGTGGTCCAAGCGGGAACGGCCCGCGCCCGCCGCCTGAGACCCGACCGATCGCCGCGCTACTGCAGCGTCGGCGGCATCGGATCGACGGCGAGCGACGGCACCCCGCGCCGCGCCAGCGACGCGCGCAGCGGCTCCGTCAGGCAGGCGCCGCCGGTGAAGGTGCCGAGCACGGGACCCTCGTCGGACCGGGCCCCGCGCGGCCTGCCGCCGAGGAGCTGGAGCACCCGGCGGGCGATGGCCGGAGCCGGATCGATCCAGGTCACGGGCCACGGGGCGAGGCGCTCGAAGCGCGCGAGCAGGAGCGGGTAGTGGGTGCAGGCGAGGCAGACCACGTCGGTGCGCCGCCCGTCCGCGGCGGTGACGAAGCACGGCGCGATCTCGGCACCGATTGCCGCATCGTCCACCGGCAGCCCGGCGAACTCCGCCTCGGCGTACCCGGCCAGATTGCCTGAGCCGACCGAGGTCACCGCGCAAGGTCCGGCGTAGGTCGCGATCAGGTCGCGGGTGTAGGAGCGGGCGACGGTGCCGGGCGTGGCCAGCAGCGTGACGAGGCGCGAACGGCTGGTCTCGGCGGCCGGCTTGATCGGCGGCACCACCCCGACGAAGGGCGTGGCGAAGCGCTGGCGCAGGGCCGGCAGCACCAGGGTCGAGGCCGTGTTGCAGGCGATCACCACGAGGTCCGGCCGGTGCGCTGCGATCAGGCGCCCGATCACGTCGAGCACGCGCTGGATCAGGGTCGCCTCCGGGAGCCGGCCGTAGGGGAAGGCGGCGTCGTCCGCGGCGTAGACGTAGCGGGCATCGGGCCGCGCGCGGCGCACCTGCTCCAGGACGGTCAGGCCGCCGAGCCCCGAATCGAACACGAGGATGGTCGGCTCGGGCGCCGCCCGCAACGCCGCCGCCGACAAGGTCGCCCCGGCCATGAGATCGATCCGCATCAGAACGCGTATCCCGCCACCACAGCCTCGCATTCTCGGAGGGACGGGTTAAGGCCACCTCACTGAGGCTGCAAAAAGGCCCGCCGCGCGATCCGGGCGCGTCACCGTCCCCGATCTCCGCGAGCGGACTGTGCGCAACCTTCGTTTCAGGGCGGTTTCACCGAACCCAATTGCCGCGCCGGTGTTGCCGCCCCGGGCGCGACGCATATCTCATGCGGCCGTCGGCGACGTGTGCGGCCGAGGATGTGGGGACACGGCATGGCAGCGACAGCGGCACTTCGCGAATCCGACGCGCGTGCGCCGGCCTTTCCGCCGCCGCCGGTCGGCGCCCGGCCGGTGGACCGGCAGGCGTGGATCGCGGCGTTCTCGCACGTCCGCGCGGAGACCGAGCGCCGCGCCGCGCCGCTCTCGGCCGAGGATCAGCAGGTCCAGTCGATGGCCGATGCCAGCCCGACCAAGTGGCACCGGGCCCACACGACGTGGTTCTTCGAGCAGTTCCTGCTCCGCGCGCACCTGCCCGGCTACACGATCCACGACGAGCGGCTGCACTACCTGTTCAACTCGTACTACGTCGCGGCCGGCCCGCGGCAGCCGCGCATCATGCGCGGGCTCATCACGCGGCCGACCGCCGACGAGGTCGCGGGCTATCGGGCCCACGTCGACTGGGCGGTGGAGACCCTGCTGGCGCAGGCCGCGCCCGGCGCCCTCGAGGCGGTGCTGCCGATCCTGGAGATCGGGCTCTACCATGAGCAGCAGCACCAGGAGCTGCTGATCACCGACATCCTGCACGCCTTCGCGCAGAACCCGCTCCGTCCCGTCTACGATGCCGCGTGGCGCTTGCCCGAGGCCGAGGGCCGGACGGGCGCGGTCGACCTCGCGCAGGGCATCGCGAAGATCGGTCACACGGGCGAGGGATTCTCGTTCGACAACGAGCATCCGCGCCACGACAGCCTGATCCTGCCGGTCGCGATCGACCGGGCCCTGGTGACGAACGCCGACTGGCTGCGCTTCATGGCCGACGGCGGCTACGGCCGCACCGACCTGTGGCTCTCGGACGGCTGGCTCGCGGCGCAGGCCGAGGGCTGGGAGGCCCCGGGCTACTGGAGCCGGGACGACGCCGGCTGGACCTGCATGACGCTGGCCGGCCGCCGCCCGATCGATCCGGACCAGCCCGTCACCCACGTCAGCTACTACGAGGCCGACGCCTACGCCCGCTGGGCCGGCCGCGACCTGCCCTCGGAGTTCGAGTGGGAGGTGGCGGCGCGCGACAACGGCCTCGACGACGCCTTCGGCCTCGTCTGGCAGTGGACCCGGAGCGCCTACACCGCCTATCCCGGCTACCGCCCGCTGCCCGGGGCGCTCGGCGAGTACAACGGCAAGTTCATGTCGAACCAGTTCGTGCTGCGCGGCTCGTCCGTCGCGACGCCGGAGGGGCACGCGCGATTGCCCTACCGCAACTTCTTCTACCCGCATCAGCGCTGGCAGTTCACGGGGCTTCGCCTCGCGCAGCACCGCGCCTGACCGACCCCCGCCCCCGGAGTTCCTCGCGTGACCATCAAGCCCGTCTTCGCGGACGCCGCGCCGCTGTCCCGATTGCCTGACAACCAAGTCCTACCTGACAACCAAGTCCTGCCCGACGCGAGGGCGTTCCTCGCCGATCTCGTCTCCGGCTTCGCGGGGCCGCAGAAGTCGCTGCCGGCCAAGTACTTCTACGATGCCGCCGGGTCCGACCTGTTCGAGGCGATCACCCGCCAGCCGGAATACTACCCGACGCGGACCGAACTCGGCATCCTCGACGCGCGGGGCGCGGAGATCGCCGCCCTCCTGCCGCGCGGCGCGGCGCTGGTGGAGTTCGGCAGCGGCTCGACCGTGAAGGTCCGGCGCCTGCTCGCGCACCTGCCCGACTTGGCCGCCTACGTTCCGGTCGACGTGTCGGAAACCTTCCTGCGCAGTGAGGCCGAGGCCCTCCAGGCCGACTTCCCGCACCTGCGCATCGCGCCGATCGCGGCGGACTTCACGCGGGCCTTCGCCCTGCCGGCCGATCTCGGCGAGGGCGCACATGCCGGGTTCTTTCCCGGCTCGACCATCGGCAACTTCGAGCCGCCGGAGGCCGCGCGCCTGCTGGAATCGTTCGGCAAGGTCCTGAGTGCCGGTGCGATGCTCATCGTTGGCGTCGACCTCGTGAAGGACCGCGGCGTGCTGGAGGCGGCCTACGACGATCGCGCCGGCGTCACCGCCGCCTTCAACCGCAACCTCCTCGCCCGCATCAACCGCGAGTTGTCGGGAACCTTCGAACTCGGCGCGTTCGCGCACCGGGCGGTGTTCAATGCGCGCGCCTCGCGCATCGAGATGCACCTCGTCAGCCGGGCCGACCAGACCGTGACGGTCGCCAGCCGCGCCTTCGCCTTCGCCGAGGGCGAGACGATCCACACCGAGAACAGCTACAAGTATACGATCGACGGGTTCCGGGCGCTGGCCGCGCGGGCCGGCTGGACCCCGGTGGCGGTCTGGACCGATCCGGACGCGCTGTTCTCGGTCCATGCCCTCCGGCGCGCGTGAACGCCCAGAGCATTTTCTATGATCTTCGGATCACGAAAAATGCTCTGACTCCGTGCATGGTCGCATTGTCTTCACGCGAGCCGGCATCCACCTCGCTGGAAAATGCTCTAGCCGAGCAGGCGCAGCACGGCGCGGGCCGCGCGCTCGCCGTCGAGGGTCGCGCCGCCGACGGTCATGGCACCGCCCCCGGCCAGCGCTTCCCCGGCCAGGAAAACGTGCTCGCCGACCGCCTGCTGAAGCGCAGTGCGCGCGTCGGCGTGGCCGGGCTTGGCGACGGAGTAGCTGCCGCGGGCAAACGGGTCGGTCCACCATCCGGCGAGTCGCCCACCGGTAACGGCGCCGCGGGCGCCGCTCCCGAGGATCGCCACCAGCCGGTCGGTCGCCTCGGCGACGGCCGCCGCCTCGCCGGCCGCGCAGAGCGCCCGCGAGCCGTCGCCGCCGAGGTTGGCCACCGCCAGCGGCCGGTCGAACGGCGACATCTCGAAGTAGATCGTTAGGTCGGCGTCACCCTTGCGCGCCACCGAGACCGCATCGCCGACCGCCTTCAGGTCGATCCGGGCCGGATCGAGGCGCAGGCCGATCTTGCTGTAGGCGCCCATGCCGAGACCGCTCAGCGCGGCCTGCGTCGCGGCGGGCAGCGACGGCGTGAAGCGGATCGATCCCGCCGCGAGCACGCCGACGGAGACCGTGAGGATGACGGCCGCCGCGTCCAGCGTGCCGCGGTTCGTCGCGACCCGGGCGCCGTCGCCCGACCAGTCGATGGCGGCGGCCACGGTGTCGAGGGCGACCGGCATGGCGGCGAACGTCCGTCGGATCAGGGCGCCGTAGCCGTCGACCCAGAGGTCCGTGCCGGACCAGAGGCGATCGTAGTCGACGCTGGAGACGCGCTCGGGCTCCTCGCCGAGCGACAGGCGGCACAGGCCGGCGGCGGCGTCCACCATGTCCGGGCCGGCAGCCGACGCACCCTCCGCGATCGACCGGTCGCGGTCTGCCGGCGGCTTTACGGCCGCATCGAGGCCGGAGAACGCCGCCCGACGGCGCGCGCGCTCGTCGTCGGTGGCGGCATGGCCGTCGACGAACAGGGTTCGCGCCCATCCCTCCTGGCCGGCGATCCGGATGCCGTCCCGGTTGGCGATCGCCGCCCACGGGTTGCGCTCGGCCCAGTGGATGTACTGGGCGCCCGCATCGAAGGAGCCATCGGCGCCTAGGCTCGCATCGGTGTGGGCGCGGCCGCCGATGCGTCCACGGGCCTCGATCAGGGTGAAGGCGCGGCCCGCACGCCGGAGAACGCCCGCGGCGGCAAGGCCCGCCGCCCCAGCGCCGATGACGACGACGGGCCCGTCGCGTCGGCTCGCCCGCACGCCGGGTGAGGCAAGCAGGGCCGATCCGATCAGGACAGAACGGCGCGTCGGGCGCATGGCGTGTCCAATGGTGCTGAAGCGGTCCCGGCTCGCGCGTGCGCGCCGCCCTTGCTCAGGGGTCCCGTGGCGTCGCAGTTTCCTCACGAGCCGGCGCACGCTGGGCGCAAACCACGTACGGAGTCTGGTGGTCGGCGGACTGAGCCTAGTGCGGCGGCTGCGAGGCGGTCAGGCCCCGCGCTTCTCCATCATCGCCTTGACCTGCATGAGTTGGTCCCAGACCTGTCCCGGGGACGTGCCCATGATCTCGAACCCCGTCGCGATGCCCCAGTAGAGCCCGAAGCAGATCAGCGGGACCAGCACCCAGGCGAGGATCTCCTCGCCCCGTCGGCGGCGGGTGCGGCGGCGGCGACGCTCCTCGCGCCGCGTCATCGCCTTCGGTGGAGCCACGACTGGATTGGCGACAGGGGTGAGGGGACCCTCATGCAAGTCGTTCATCGCAAGTCGTTCATCGTCACGTCCCCTCGCGGCACCGCCGCGTCCGCCTACCCGCGCTTCCGCCTCCCAAAGCCTCAATCATGGTCAAGCGCAAGGCCCAGGCGCGATGAGCGTTCCGAGGCCCTGAGCCGCTCGGCACCGAGGACGGCTCAGGCTCGGACGAGCGGCACCTTGGGCACGGTTCGAACGCCGCCGGACCCGCCTCCGCCACCCTTGTCGTCCTTAGGCAGCTTCTTGCGCGCCGCGGTCCTGGGCTTGGCGCGCTTGTGCTTCTTGACCGCGTTGGTCACGTCCTTCTCCGGCTTCGGCGTCACGGGCCCGGCCGGGAACTCGAAGGCAAGGGCCTCCTTGCCGCCGGCCTTCGCCTCCGCATCCTCGGGCTTGCGTACCACGACCCGGACGGCACCACCGCTCTTGAGGCGCCCGAACAGCACCTCGTCGGCGAGCGGGGTCTTGATGGTCGACTGGATCAGCCGCGCCATGGGACGCGCGCCCATCGCATCGTCGTAGCCGTGCTCCACCAGCCACTCGCGCGCCTCGTCGGACAGCTCGATGGTGACGTTGCGATCGGCGAGCTGCGCTTCGAGCTGGAGGACGAACTTGTCGACCACCTTGGCAACCACATCCTTCGGCAAATGGCCGAAGGAGATGATCGAATCCAGCCGGTTGCGGAATTCCGGCGCGAACAGCTTGTTGATCGCCTCCACGTCGTCGCCGCTGCGCTTCATCTGCGTGAAGCCGTAGGCCGAGCGCGCCATGTCGGAGGCACCCGCGTTCGTGGTCATGATGATGATCACGTTGCGGAAATCGACCTGCTTGCCGTTGTGGTCGGTGAGCTTGCCGTGGTCCATCACCTGCAGCAGGATGTTGAACAGGTCCGGGTGCGCCTTCTCGATCTCGTCGAGCAGCAACACACAGTGCGGGTGCTGGTCGATGCCGTCGGTCAGCAGCCCGCCCTGGTCGAAGCCGACGTAGCCGGGCGGCGCGCCGATCAGGCGGCTCACCGTGTGGCGCTCCATGTACTCCGACATGTCGAAGCGCAGCATCTCGACGCCCAGCGACGAGGCGAGCTGCTTGGCGGCTTCCGTCTTGCCGACGCCGGTCGGCCCCGCGAACAGGTACGAGCCGATCGGCTTGTCGGGGTCGCGAAGTCCGGCGCGCGCCAGCTTGATCGCCGAGGTCAGGGCCTCGATCGCGTTCGGCTGGCCGTAGACGACGCGCTTGAGGTTCTCGGTCAGGTGCTGGAGCACCACCGCGTCGTCCTTCGACACCGTCTTCGGGGGGATGCGGGCCATCGTGGCGATCGTGGCCTCGATCTCCTTGATGCCGATGACGCGCTTACGCCGCGCCTCCGGCACCAGCATCTGCGAGGCGCCGGTCTCGTCGATCACGTCGATCGCCTTGTCGGGCAGCTTGCGGTCGTTGATGTATCTCGCGGATAGCTCCACAGCAGCTTTGACGGCCTCGGCCGTGTACTTGAGCTTGTGGAATTCCTCGAAGTACGGGCGCAGCCCCTTCACGATCTCGATCGCGTCGGGAATCGACGGCTCGTTGACGTCGATCTTCTGGAAGCGGCGCACCAGCGCCCGGTCCTTCTCGAAGTACTGGCGGTACTCCTTGTAGGTGGTCGAGCCGATGCAGCGGAGCGTCCCGGCGGCGAGCGCGGGCTTGAGGAGGTTCGACGCATCCATGGCCCCGCCGGAGGTGGCGCCGGCGCCGATCACGGTATGGATCTCGTCGATGAACAGCACCGCGTTCGGGTGCGCCTCGATCTCCTTCATCACCTGCTTGAGGCGCTCCTCAAAGTCGCCGCGGTAGCGCGTGCCGGCAAGCAGCGTTCCCATGTCCAGCGAGAACACGGTGGCGTCGGCCAGAACCTCCGGCACCTCGTGCTGGATGATCTTGCGCGCGAGCCCTTCCGCGATCGCGGTCTTGCCGACGCCGGGATCGCCCACCAGCAGCGGGTTGTTCTTCTGGCGACGACAGAGCACTTGGATCGTGCGCTGCACCTCGGTCTCGCGGCCGATCAGCGGGTCGATCTTGCCGTCGCGGGCCTTCTTGTTGAGGTTGACGCAGTAGGCGTCGAGCGCGTCGCCCTTCTTCTTGGTGCGGCTCTCGCCGTCGTCGCTCGGCCGCTCGGAGGACCCTTCCTCCTCGGCGCCGCGCACGGGCTTCGTTTCCGAGGCGCCGGGGCGCTTGGCGATGCCGTGGCTGATGTAGTTGACCGCGTCGTAGCGGGTCATGTCCTGCTCCTGCAGGAAGTAGGCGGCGTGGCTCTCGCGCTCGGCGAAGATCGCCACCAGGACGTTCGCCCCCGTCACCTCCTCGCGTCCCGAGGACTGGACGTGGATCACCGCGCGCTGGATCACGCGCTGGAAGCCGGCGGTGGGCTTGGCGTCCTGCCGCCCGTCGCCGGTGAGGTTCGACAGCTCGGTGTCGACGTACTCGACGAGGCTGCGCTTCAGCGTGTCGATCTCGACGTTGCAGGCCCGCATTACGGCCGCGGCATCCTGATCGTCGACCAGGGCGAGGAGCAAGTGCTCCAGCGTCGCGTACTCGTGGCGGCGTTCCCCGGCGAGCGCCAGGGCGCGGTGCAGGGCTTGTTCCAGACTGCGGGAGAAGCTGGGCAATGCTCGGGCCTTTTGCTGCGTGAGCCTACTTTTTTTCCATGACGCATTGCAGAGGATGTTGGTGTTTGCGGGCAAAGTCCATGACCTGCGTCACCTTGGTCTCGGCGACCTCGTAAGTGAACACCCCGCACTCGCCGACACCGTTCTGGTGGACGTGCATCATGATCTGGTAGGCGTCTTCCTGGGTTTTGTTGAAGAACCGCTCGACGACGAGCACGACGAACTCCATCGGCGTGTAGTCGTCGTTCAGGAGAAGGACCCGGTAGAGGCTCGGCCTCTTGGTCTTCGGCTTGGTGCGGGTGATGATCGCCGTGTTGGAGCGGTCGTCTCCCCCCGGCGCCCGCGGGTTCGAGGCCGTGGTCGCGCGCCGAGCCGCGCTGGATTCGAACGTCCGTTCGGCGGCGAAGGGATGGGCGGTGCCCCGCATCGGGACGTCTGGCATCGTGATCGAACCGATTCCTCAGGCGGCGGGGCCCTCTGCAAGATGCGGGGGCGCCCCATTGCGTCGCGTTCAATCTAGAGGGCGGCGCGCAATTTCGCCAGCCATCTGCGCGCAACTGTCCGAGGGCAACGGCACCCGATGCAGGACGGCCTGCGAACCCCCGGTGATCGCAGCCAAAACCCGGATCGATCTGGGATTCATCGCGTCCGGGGCGGATTATGGCCAAGCGCGGTTGCCGCGCAAACCCGCGGTGCAAAAGCGCGGCAAGCCATTAACTGCGCCGTAACTGCGCAGACCTACCGTGTTCGATAGACGTGATCGGGCGACGCCGCAGGGCTCATCCCGACGGAACACGGTGCGATGCAAACCGGTCCAGGCCGGTCTGTCGAGGGCGATGAGTCGTCATGCGTAGCCTTCCCAACCGTTCCCGGGCGGTGCCCATCTCGGCAGCCCTCGCCGCGGCCGCCGTCCTGACGGCGCTCGCCTCGCCGGCCGAGGCGCGCCGCCGCGGCCACCACGTCCGGCCCGGCGGCGGCTACAGCCCGCCCTACGCCGCGATGGTCGTCGACGTGAAGACCGGCAAGACGCTCCACGCCGTCAACGAGGATGCGCTGCGCCACCCGGCCTCGATCACCAAGGTGATGACCCTCTACATGCTGTTCGAGCAGATGGAGAAGGGCCGCTTCGCGCTCGATTCCGAACTCACCATCTCCGCCCGCGCCGCGGCGCAGGCGCCGTCGAAGCTCGGGCTCCGCCCCGGCTCGACCATCGAGGTCGAGGACGCGATCAAGGCCATCGTCACCAAGTCGGCCAACGACGTGGCCTGCGCCATCGGCGAGAACATCTCGGGGAGCGAGGAGCGCTTCGCCGAGGCGATGACGGCCAAGGCCCACGCCCTCGGCATGAGCCGGACGCACTACGCCAACGCCTCGGGCCTGCCGGACGCCGACCAGATCACCACGGCGCGCGACCTCACCATCCTGGCCCGCGCGATCCAGGACCGGTTTCCCCGCTACTACCGCTACTTCCAGACCCGCGCCTTCGCCTTCCGCGGCCGCACCATCGGCAACCACAACCACCTGCTCGGCCGCGTCGAGGGCGTCGACGGCATCAAGACCGGCTACACCCGCGATTCTGGCTTCAACCTGATGACGGCGGCCAAGTCCGACGACCGCCAGATCGTGGCGATCGTGCTCGGGGGCAAGTCGGGCGCGAGCCGCGACCGGATCATGGCCGACCTCGTTCGGGCGAGCCTGCCGCGCGCCTATGCCGGCGCCCGTCAAGCGCCCGCGACCGTCGAGGTCGCCGAGCGCGCCCGCCCCGCGGTCGTCGCCGACGCCGTGTCGCGCACCCGGACGCAGGTGGCGTCCGCCGAGGACGACGAGGTCGAGACCACGAGCTCGACCGATGCGGGCGAGCCGCTCGAGATCACGCCCGGCCGCTCCACGGTCACGCCGGGAAGCGCCGGCGCCTGGAAGGCGGGCGCCCAGGCGCTTCCGAAGGCCGCCCGCGCCTACGCCGGTGCCGCAGCCCCGCAGGGTGCCTTCCCCGGGGCGCGCGTCGCCTCCGCCGACGGGCCGACCGCGCACGCCGAGGCTCCGAAGCCGGTCGGCGGTTCGCGGGTCGTTCCGACCCCCTGGGTGATCCAGCTCGGCGCCATGGACGACGAGGCCAAGGCCAAGGCGATGCTCGCCGACGCCCGCGCGCGAACCGGCGGCAGCCTTTCGAAGGCGGCGCCCTACACGGTGAAGGTCGAGCACAGCGGCGCCACCCTGTACCGGGCCCGCTTCTCCGGCTTCCAGGAGCAGGACGCTGCGCAGGATGCCTGCTCCGCGCTCAAGCGCAACGGCTTCAGTTGCTTCGCCACTCGAAGCTGAACGTCTCAACGGCCGCTTGCCCGGCACGGGCGCGATCCTGAAGACCGGCGGATGGGCGATGCCTTCGTCCACGGGGCCACGGTCGGCCTCGACCGTCGGCGGAACTTCGTAAAACCACCTGGCAACGCGCGTGGAGTCTCAGCGATGTCGGTTCGTCAGCCTGTCCCGGGCCGCGTTGACGCGGGCCGCACGCTCGGCGCTGCCCCCCTGGTCGGGATGGGCCTGCTTCATCAGCGCCCGGTGAGCCGTGCGGACGGCCTCTGGGGTCGCCCCGCGCTCAAGCCCCAGGACCTGATAGGCCTCGTCCTGCGTCATCGCCCCTGGCTGCGGCGGGCGGGACGGCCCCGCGTCTCCATCGCGCTCAGCGTCTACACGCCAGCCGGGATGCCCGCGGTCGAGATACGCCTCTAACAGCGCCGCGCCGTCGCGATCCTGCGCCCGGCAGAACCGCAGCATCGTCAAGAGATCGGCCGGCGCGAGGGTGCGGAGCCGCCGGCCGGCATAGGGCCCGGCGCGCACGAGGCCGTCTACGACGCCGCCGTCCCGAACCTCCGGCTCGATCAGGCCGGAGCGGTGACGCCGGGGGCGTGCGCCGGGCATCAGGCGCTTGAGCCGCGCCCCGAGCCGCTCGGGTCCTTCGAGCAGCCAGACGCCGCCGAGGCCGACGACCAGCGCGGGGCCGAGTTGTCCGCGGAGCAGGAGGATCGCTGCGAGCGCCAGCGCCCCCCAGGCGCCGACACGTCGCGCGAGGCGAGCGCTCAGCGCAGGGTTGAGCCGCGGGGCGTTCTTCGAGAACCACCACAGGCCGAGGCAGGCCAGCAGCCCGAGGGCGAGACCCATCCTCAGCGCCGGGTGTCGTAGACGGCGCCGGCCCGGCCGCCGATCCGCAGGCTGGTCCCGTTGCCGAGATCGCGCAAGCCGTCCTCGCGCCGCGCGCCGGCGGTCTCCCGGGAGCCGCAGCCGGGCCGCGGCGGCAGGCGCACGCCCTCGGGGCAGAGGCGCGGGCGCTGCAATGCCTCGCCCGCCCGCGCCGGAGCGGCCAGGGCCAAAATCAGGAACAGAAGCATGGAGCGGTCCTCCGCGAACTCCGCCGCGGTGATACGAGCCCTCGGCCGGACCGCAACCCGCCAATGCTTAACGTGGCGTTCAGTGCCGAAGCTTCAACGTTCGGGCGAGGGAACGGTGAAGGTGTGACGCCGCACCGTTCGGCCTGAGCGAACGCGCTAACGAAATGGTCATTCCTCAGAACGACACTTGCCACAAGACGAGATGAGCAACCGGGGGGTGCTCGCGAAGCTGTTACGCCGTCGGCGAACGCTGCGACGTGAGCGATTTGCGACCCAATCGTGGCTGGTTCCTGTCGAGGGAGTCGAAACGATCGCGAAGCTGCCTCAGAGATGCTTCGATCCCTGAGCAAATACGCTGCACACCTCTCAGGTCGGCCGACGCGCCGGCCGGGGGCGCCCGAGCGGACAGAACCGGTTCTGAAGGACGTGTGAGATGGAAACCGAAGCCCTGGAACGACCCGCCGACCTGACGATCTGGCGCACCCTGCCGGAGAGCTCGCCGCTGGCGCAGCCGAAGCGCTTCGAGACCCTGCGCGAGGCGATCGCCGCCGCTGCCGGTGCGCTGACCGATCCGGCCAAGCAGCCCTGGATCATCACGGAGGAGGGCGAGATCCTCTCCCCGAACTGGATTCGCACCTACCTCAACTGATCGATGCCGGGGCGCGCTGACAGGGAACCGACCGCGACGAGGCGCGCGCACGTGCTTCCCGCTGGTCCTTGACAAATGTGAGTGTCAGCCCGTCCCGACGTCCCTACGCTGCGCGCGGCTGGGCGAGTTCCCCCCTCTCGCCGGGCCGGCGCCGCTGGCCGAACTTTCCCCCGATCGCTTTCGCGCCGGCGGCGCCTCGTCATTCGGCCGCATCGCGCTCGGGCGGACCGCCGGGCGTGCGGCGCTCCGGATTGATCGCCCGCAGGGCGCGCTTGGCCGCCTCCAGCGGATGCTCGGATTCGATGCGGACCGAGGCGAGATCCGGGCTCTTGTAGACGGTGACGATGGTGTCCATCACCTCGGTCAGCGTCGTGCGCTTGTCCTCGGGCGCGGCGATGAGCAGTTGCAGTCCCCAGGCCGCGTAGAGATCGACCAGCGCCTGGCTGTTGCGCACGTCGAGCTTCGAGAACGCCTCGTCGAGGAGGCACAGGCCGAATCCCGCATTCTCGTCGCCCGGCCGGTCGCCCGGGTAATAGGCGCTGGCGAGCGAGGCGGCGATCGCCACGTAGAACGGCGCCTGCGCCTCGCCGCCGGAGCCGCGCAGCGCCCGGCTCGACATGGTGGTGCGGTTGCCTGCCGCGTCCCGCATCCCGATCTCGTAGACGAAGTAGTTGCGGTAGTCGGCCAGCCGCGCCGCGTCGTCGGCGCCCGCGATCAGCGCGGTCAC